>LVWS01000030.1 GCA_002083365.1 Nitrospira sp. SG-bin1
GCTTCGAGTCATACCACTCCGAAATGTCATACCCTCGCCCCGAACTGTCAGCTGCCATGTCCCCTACCTCCTTGTGTTAAATGAAAGTGTCCAGCTACCGAAAGCCACGTTCAAGAAAAGGTCCCACCACGATGGTGTATTTCCCCTGGTGGAAGGACCCGCAAAAAAAGGTGAGCAAGTATCCGACAAAGCTTCGAGACGAGTCAAGCAAAATATCATGCGACAGGCCACCTAACCCCTTGCGTACAGCGCACAAGGAGTGGTTCGGCTTGGGAGGTCGAAGGTATACTCCTGCGGGTCTTGGAAGTCAATATCAGCAGGGATGCTTAGTGGTGTCAGGGCGACTGGAAGTAGATGGGTAACGAGGTAACCAGGGAGGGTTTTCAGTGAACGTGATCGCCAGGGGGAGGTAAGATTTCACCCTCTTGGTTGAGCTGAGTGATTTGTTGTGTCAGGAGGGTCGTATCCGCCCATCCTTGTCCATCTCCATTAGGAATCCACCGTGCTCGCAAATACCCGAATCGGTCGATGAGAAATTCCATGTGCTTGGGTCGCGTTCCTTCCCCGAACAAGTCCGGGATAGAAAGGGTTCTTCGGAACAGGGTATAGCTGCTGGCGATTTCCCGTGCGCCCTGTGTAACGACCGGAAAGGGCAGATCGCGTACGATTGCTACCAGTTCATCGGAAGGCAGATCGGTCATGGGAACTGCCAAGATGGCCGTGTTCGTTCGGGTGATCCCGGTGGCAACCGCACGGAGTTGTTCGATCCGAGCGCGTGATTCCGGCCAGGAAAAGAGGACCAGCAGCACACTCTGCTTTCCACGGAAATCCTTCAACGTGCCGCTTGAGCCGTCGTGCGCCGCATACGAGAAGTTCGGAGTGGCCATGAACGGTTGTTCCGGCAGAATACGGGGGGTAATGATCCTGGATTGATACCCTCTGGAATTGGCATGGAGAAAATTGAGCAAGTCCCACCGTTCTTCTTCCGAAAATTTCTCGCCGAAGGCCGGCATGATACCGTTGAATCGACCGTACGTCAGCCAATGAAAGAAGTCGCCCGCCGTATGCATGGCGGTATGGGGTTCGGTCAGCAGGTCTACCGGTTGTTTCGGCAAGGTCTTGGCCAGCACGCCGTTCCCCTTTGCTTGGGGGCCATGACAGGGAACGCAATTGGCGGCAAATAAATCGACGCCGTTGGCAATGGAGATGGCGTCGAACGGGACCGGAGTTTTCCGATAGGTCTCCGGATACGATTGCACGGAAATGGGATACAGTGTTGCCCCCAGTCCTAGAAGTCCCAGCACTGTCGGGACGGCGATTCTCCAGGAGATGGCCCAATGCTTTTTGCGGCCGAGCACGATTGCCGTTCCGGCCAGGATCAGTAAGACGAGGCCGGTCAACACGATCGTCCGCACGAGCCAGTCGCCCCATGTCGCGTCGATGGAGAACCGGAACGGGTAAGGCCAATTGTCGATGACCTCATGCTTGGCAGGCACCGCGTTGGCCAACAATGTGGCGACGATGACCAGCAGGACGGCGAGGATGAACTCGATTCGCACTCCCGTCCGGAGCTTTTTCCCTCCGACTGCGGCCGTGTACGGACTCTGCTTCAGCGACGGTACCCAGACCGATTTCGCGCGTGAGGCGATAAAAAGAATGATAGCCAGCAGCGTGAGTTTGGTGATGAGGAACCAGCCGTAGGGTGTGGCGACGAGTCCGGCATAATTCGTATCGATCATACGATTGGCCACGACGAGGCCCGACAGGATCACGGCGATCATCGTGGGGAATGCAATTGCTGAAAAACGGCTCAGCACTTCTCCGGCACGGGATCGGTCGTCGGCTGATCCGGTCGCGGCGGTGGAGGCGACGAGGATCACGCCGGGGAGACCGCCAAACCAAACGCTGGCGACGATGAGGTGCAACGCATAGGTTACGGTGGCCAAGACCGCTTCCTCTTCGGCCGCTGAATGGCTCGCGAGAGCACCGAGAGTCAGGGGCAGCGCCGCCGCCGTGGCACAGAGAACATAGCGCCATCGTCCGGAGGCTGAAGTCCGAAGGTACAGGACGATCGCAAGGACAGCGAGGGCGCTTGCAGCGCGCAGGGTCCAAATCAACCCGATGCGGGTCTTTTGTATGAAATCCAACCAAGCTTGAGGACTCCAGGCGTTTTCAGGAACTCCGGTCGCTTGGGCCGTTGTCGCGGCGAGGAGACCGAACAATCCCAGCAACAAGGTTACGGCGAGCCATGGAAAGGTCTGTTTCAGACGAGCGGGCCACGTGTGCCCGGATGCGGAACCTTTCTCTTCGGCGATTGCTAAAAAAATGCAACCACCGATCAGCAGCATAGAGGAAGCCAGCTGCAGACAGCGAAACAGCGCGCTAGCGACCTCGATCATTTCTTGTGTGTTTCACCCTTCACGGTGAAGTCGAACGTCGACTCGACGACATGTCCGTCCACCGAGAGGACGCGAAACTTGACGGAGTATTTGCCTGGGGCCAGTTCGGGCAGCGGTAGGACGATCGATTTGTGGTCATCAGGAACCAGGGAGGGTTTCACATCGGTGATCGGCTGTTTCTTGTCATCGAGGACCGTGAGGGAAGCGTAGTCCCCCTCGATTTTCTCGTTGAACCACAGGCGCACCTGACTTGGCGCCTTGGTGAGGACGGCCCGTCGTGGTGGTTCCGCCTTAACCAACATGGAGTGCGCGAAGGCCGATGTGACAGGGACCCCCAGGACAAATGCCACGACCAAGATGAAACGGATCAACGTGTGCTTGCCTGGCGAGCCGATCATTGGTCCTCCATGAGAGCGCGGATAGCGTGACGCATCTGGCCGTCTAGCTCGGTATTTCTGCGAGCATCCCCCTGCTCCGCCGTTCTCTATTGTGACGACACAGGAACTCCCGAAGGTTTGCGACGATCCCGAAAGGAGAAAAACACGGCGACGGCGATGCCGACCAGAACGGGCACGATGACCATGATGTAGTGCGTCAGGTGTGACAGGGTTCCCGTTTCTCCGACTGAAAAAGGAAAGCGTGAGACATGTTCGCGTTTTTCGCCGATTGAGACCATGCCGACGAACTTACCGGGCTTGTCAAAGTTGTATTTTACGTCGATGGATCCGGCCGGGTAGACTTTGGCCGGAAAATGGGTGACGGTCACTGCTTCGAGATTATCTTCCGAGCCGGTATCCCGAATGATACGCACTTCTACAGGGATTGAGCGAAGTTCTTGCTCCACGAAATCCAGCACCAAAACGGAATTCCCCGTTCCCGGTAGTTCTTGGCAAAATTTCCGATCGTAGTACGTGTCAGGTTGGTAACTGGCGAAATACATCTTGTAGGGTCCAATGTGGAGCACGCACGTATCGGCTGCCAATTCATGTCCATGTTGGGCCCACGCCGTAAACGGAGCGAAGACCCACAGGAACAAATAACATCCCAACGCACGAATCAAAAAGTGACCAGACATTTTTAAACCTCTTTTCCCCGGACTCTGATCATCCGTAGCCGTCCTGTCTTCGTCGTCCTCTAGGAAGCCGCGACTTGCGACGGCTTGCGGCGGTCGCGCATGAAAAAGACAATCCCGACGACGATGACGACCGCAGCGACTGGAACCATATAGATATTTAGAAATTTGGAAAAGACCTTCGGTTCGCCTACTGAGAATGGAAACTTGGAGATATGTTCTTTTTTGTCGCCCACGGTGACTATGCCAACAAACTTGCCGGGCTTGTCGAAGGTGTAAGCAAAGTCGATGGAGCCATTCGGATAGACCTTCGCCGGAAGGTGGAAGACGGTAATGGCTTCAAGATTGTCCTCCGGACCCGTTGAACCGGTGTCTTTGATGATGCGGACTTCGGCAGGGAGCGTACGAAGTTCCTGCTCGATGTAATCCAGCACCACGATGGTTTGCCCGGTCGCCGGGATGTCCTCACAGAACTGCTTTTGTTGCGTATTTTCAGGTTGGTAGCCGCTGAAATGCATCATGTACGGGCCGACCGTGAGCTTGCACATGTCTTCAGCCATGGAGAGCCCGCCATGAGCGTGCACCTGTGAGGACACCAAGGCGCCCATGGCTAATACGACACATCCAACCGTCAGTTTCAGGTATGCGAATGACTTCATGAAAGATCCCTCTCTGGAATGGTGAAATGAATGCTCAGATAGTCACACGCGGCGTCGGCTGTTCACGAACGACGGCGAGACGCAAACCAACCCCGCACACGGCTCGATTTTGAAAGCTCGTACCCTACGATCCCGAGTACCAGCAGTAACGCCAATGGTCCGAGTGCCGCGCGCCCAAGTTTTGAATAGTCGACCTGCTGCACTCGTAGCAAATAGGTGGAAGGGCTCAGCCCTTCTGCCGTGATGATCAACTTATAGAGGCCCTTGTCCAACCTGGCTTCTCCTCTCACCACGCCATCAGGATGAGAGACCGGCTTCCAGTACGCCACCGTCTTGGCCTCGTCTTGCTCGTTCTCATTGACCCCTCTGATGATCTTCACGCCTACCGGGAGGTTACGCAAGCTCGGATCGACCAGGTCCACGACGAGAAAGGTATCACCTACATCCGGGATATCCGTGCAGTACTGAGCTTTGGGCTCGATTTGCGGCTGGTAAGCGCTGAAATGCACCATGTTCCCGCCGATTCTTCGCACGCAGATGTCTTCTTCAATCGACACGTTCCCATGCGCGGCAGCAAGGTCGGGAATGAACACTGCCATGAGGGCAAATAGAAAAAGGAGTGAGCAGAAACGGGTGGCCAGCTTGTTCATGACTTCATCTGCAGTATCAATGTCCTGGATGGTTGAGATCGTGGAAATGTACCACCCCGCGGACTGTTCTTTCAAGTAGTCGAGCTGCGCATAGCAAGCCGGTTCGGACGCCGACTGCCGTGGCGGCGACGCGTTCGTCTGGTACTGAGAATTCATTTCATCGAAATTGAGAAGTAAACTCGAAATGTATACATTTCTTGGGTTGACGCCAAGGAGGAGACGTGATGATAATAACGAACACGAGCTGGTCCGATGTAAAAGGAGGGGGGATATCATGAAAGCCAAAGAAGGCGTCGTCAATATTCTCAATAAAATCCTGACGGCGGACTTGACCGCCATCAACCAGTATTTTGTCCACGCCAAGATGTGTGAAAATTGGGGGTACGAACGGCTTCATCATAAGGTAAGAGAACGGAGCATCGATGAGATGAAAGATGCCGATGAACTCATCGGCCATATTCTCTATCTGGAAGGCGTCCCGAATGTGCAACGAATGAACACCGTCCAGGTGGGCGAGACGGTGCCCGAGCAATTTAAATTGGACTTGAAGGCGGAGCAGGAGATGCTGGCCTTGTTGAACGAGGGAGTCGTGCACTGCACGAAGGTCACAGATTTTACGACTCGGCATATGCTTGAAGATATGGCCAAGGATGTCGACGGGCATATTGACTGGATCGAAACTCAATTGGAAACCATCAAACAAGTCGGCCTAGAAAATTACCTGGCCGAACAAATCAAGAAAGAATCCTGAGGAAGATCGTGAAAGCCAAAGAAGGCGTCCTGGAGGTTCTGAATCAGGTGCTGAGATCCGAATTGACGGCCGTTCACCAGTACTTGTTGCACGCGGCTCTGTGTAAGAATTGGGGATACGAGCGGCTGCATGAACACTACAGTCATTTGGCGAATGAGGAAGTGGAGCACTCCGCCGGGTTGATAGACCATATCTTGTATCTCAACGGTACGCCGGAGGTGGGACGGCTTGATACGATAGCACAGGGACAGGACGTAGGAACGCTGTTCCAAGCCGATCTGGATTTTGAGCGGGAGGATGCGGAGCTGCTCAGGAAGGGGATCGTGCACTGTGCCAAGGTCGGAGATTTTACGACAAGACATCTTCTGGAACATATGATCATTGATACCGAGGAGCACATCGATTGGTTTGAAACGCAGCTGCGTGCGATTGATCAGCTCGGTCCCAATCGGTTTCTTTCGGAGCAGATCAAGAAGTAGATAAGATAATAGATGTTAGTCTGGCTGTTCGGTATATACGATCGAGTGACTTTTAGAACAGATCCAATCGGTGGAAGCAGGTTTCGGACCGCCACTGCTCCATGCGTATCTCCATGTCCTAGCGGAGGCAGATTTTCCCGAGTAGACGAACCTCCCGGCTTGGACATGTGCTCACAGCATATCATCCCGCACCCATATGGTTTTCAACGCTAGGCGTAAGGAAAGTTTTCAACCACGCTTTCAGCCGTCGCGTCCTGAGGGACCGTATCTGCCCTCTGGTCTGTCCCTGTTGGCGTTGGAAGCACCGGCACTTAATGCACCAGAGCTGCGGATTGCGATGGTAGATCGGTTCGTGACAACGCCGACAGGTCATGATGGATGAACATGAATGGGAAGACGGGTTCATAGAGTTCACCTGTTTAAAGTGTGTGTACGGACCGTGGTCCATAGCCGTCATTGCCTATTGATAGTCCTCGTTCAGCGATTCCAGAAATGCCGCAAGCGGGGTAACGTCACTGGGCTTAAGAGCGACGCCTCGGAGCTGGGGCGCGCCATTGCGGAGCGTGCCTGCGCGGGCTTGTTTCGAGACATCGATATAAAAATCGATTACATCATTCATTGTGTCGAATTGCCCGGTGTGCATGAACGGAGCGGAATGCCCCAGATCTCGCAGACCCGGGGTCTTGAATCGGGCGATCGCCCGATTGAGGAGTTCGCTTTGGGACGCCGTACAGGGCTGTTCATCGTCGCAGAGTATGGTTCGGATCTTGGCTTGAGGTCCGGGCATATCCGGGTTGGCAAAGACATTCCAAAACCCCAAGTCGGTTCGCGTCGTTCCGGCAGAAGGCACGGCGCGAAATCGCTCCGTGGCTCCGGGGTGTCGTTCAGTAGCTGGAAGATCGTCGGATGTTCGTGTGTCGAGGGTCGGAATAGCCAGTTTCAGGAACGCGCCGATTCCATGGCCTGGAACCTCGTCGTATTCCTTCTGGGTCGTCCCCGTATTATGAGCTTTGAGATCAGTAAAGTTCGGAGCCGCATGGCACGCGATGCAGTTGCCGATTTTCCCGGCTGCCTGCTCGGCCGGCGAGGCAGGCAGCGCCGCCGGTTCCGCCAGAAACGTCTTCAATCCCGCTAATTCCTGAGCCCCAAACGAGAATGGCTGGGTATGGAATTGGAATCGGCCGTCGGTTCTGTTGGGATTTGATGTGACGAACCGAAGTGCCCCCGCCGATTCACGCGTCTTTACGAGTTGCAACAGACGCCTGCTGTAGTCGATCGGAGATTCGGTGGGATCCGGGGCTTGAGGAAGTCCATTGATCTCCAGAAACACATCGAACGGAGAACGGATCGATGCTCCGCTGTCTTCGGTTTGCGAAAAGCGAAGGCCGTTGACGTAGGCGGCGACGACTTTGACGACGGCATCAAACACCTCCTGATCTGTAGCGGAACCGATCGCCAGGCGGAAGTCTGAGGTGAGCCGGAAGTCTTCAGGTATGAAGGGATCTGTTCCAGCGAAGAGGGTTCGGAAGGATGCTCCGCCGAACTCCTTGGCCAGCTCGCCAGTGCCATCATCGAACCGGACCACCCGGGCGATGTGGGCGATGGCCTGAGCGCGTTCTCCAGGCAGCCAGCCCATGTTTCGGCCGGTGAACGTGTCCGCCACCAGCGCTTCCATTGAATTGAATTCGGCATCGAAATGGAACAAGACGCCGCCTGGTCGATCGAGCGCTGCGTTGACGAGGGGAGGGGAATTGCGGGCGGCAACAGTTTTGCCGTCCGCTCGGGCCGGAAGGGGGCTGCGGCGCGCGAAATCCGCATAGGCTCGCATGCCGCCTCCCGGCGCATCCAGAACGTCGTCCACGAAGTGACAAGTCCGGCAATTCATCGACAAGCCTTTGAACGGACCGGGATCGATCGGTGCGTCCAAGGTGACGACCGTATCGACGATGCCGTCGCCGACGTTCGGATCGTTGAGGTCGCCTCCCTTATCCAGAAAAACTTTGAACGCCTGGGCGAATCGTGTTTCGAGAAACAAGCGCTCACCGACGGCCTCTTCGGCGCCCGGAGTGCCCGTGTTGACAATCGGAGGAGGTGAGTTTTCAGAGCTTGAGCCGGAACAGGCGGCCAAGCTGAGAAGAAAAAAGAAGAGGAGCCTGGTGATGTGAGTGGCATAGGAATTAATTGGGCTCGGCATGTGGATATCAACTCCTTATCGTTACCAAACTCAAGTCTCACGGACCCGAGTCGAAATGCGTGCTTTGCACCGGAGGAAGGCAAGGGCCCTCGGGAGGTGAGAACCCTTGCCCGTCAAGTGGGAGAGGTGGGGCTCCCACTTCGATGCCGGCGTAGGTCGTACGCCGACTGCGCTACCGGTGAGTCGTGTCCCTTTCGTACAGGGCTTCCGGCTCTCTCAAGAGTTCGGCCAAGAGATCGACGACAGAGGGATCAAATTGAGTTCCCGAAGCCACCTGGAGAATTCGAAGCGCGATGTGATCCCGCAGGGATCGAACGCACACTGCGGGGACGTGAATAGCGGCGAATGCATCAGCGACGGCAAGGATCCGTGCTCCGAAGGGAATGAATTCTCCCCTCAGCCCATAGGGATACCCTGAACCATCCCACCGTTCGTGGTGATGGGCGATCATGACGGTTGCTTCACGAAGAAATGAAAAGGGTTGGAGTAAGGTCGCCCCTAACCGGGGGTGGTTCTGAATCGCCACGTAGGAATCCGGCTCGAACGAGCCTTGCCCGGTTTGAAGACGAGGTGGGAGCATGAGGAGCCCGAGATCGTGGAGCAGCGCGCCGAGTTTCAGTTGGTGTAATGCCTCGTCATCGAGGTGTGCTGCCTGTCCGATTCGAAGCGCCACCACTGTCGTGTCTTGCGCATGCCCTGCTTGCCAAGGAAGAAGTCGGTCCAGTTCTTTCGTGACCTGCCGAACCAGAATGCTTTCGAGATCGCGCCGCGAGGCGGATGGCAAATGGAGCCGATCGATCTTTCCGAGCATGTTTTGGATGGTCACAATGGCGGGTTCGATGCGATCCGTAATGTCGACATGCATGGCGCTGCCTCCTCCAAAACGAAAAGCCCGGAACCACTCGCGTGATTCCGGGCTCTGGGCGAATAACCGCTGGCCGCTAACGGGGTCCGTGGCTGTTGTTTTCCCCTACGACTCTTGTGGTCGCTTCCCCCCCATCAAGGGCTGCTCCAGTATCCACATTTCATATAAAGGAACGATCATCATGATCAGAAAACTCACGGTCATCAGCATGTCTCCCGTCAACATCGACAGGACAAACGTAGGCGAGACGTAGCTGATCAGCCAGGGCGACGCAAGATCGAGCATCACGCCCCCGAAGCCGGCCCAGGTGACGATGGCCTTGAGCGTGTGGCTGGCGCCGGTCAGGTACATGACGTGGATCAAGATCATGAATACGACCGGCATGGTAAACAGGTGAAAGTGCGTGATTTCTGCAAGTTCTCGAAACGACATTGGTTCACCGAAGGTGACGTCGGAACCTCGATAATGCTCGGCGATGCCTTGCGGCGACAGTCCCGTCATGCTATGCGCCCAAAAAAACGAAAAGCAAAATCCGGCGAACATCAAGAACAAAAACAATGTGTAGAGCAACCGAATGTGGCGATCGGAATCGCGCAGCCTGAATTTTTGGTTGAAGTTTCGCATGCCTGGGACGCTGGGTCCGCTTCTGCTAGTTTCCGAATATCGATGGCAGAAACCCCTTGTCCTTTTTCGCGGCCAACGTATCGCTGCCGATCCCGGCGGGCTTCAGATAGAACTCGTCGATCAGCACGAGGACGCGTTTAATCCCGGCACTCATGGAACGAACAGACATGGTGGCGCCGGTGATGTTGATGATGTCTTTGTTGATGCGGATAGGATCCAACACGGTCTTGCCTTCAAATTGCACGTTGAATCGTTTCCGGCCGACTTCGCTCCCCCTGGCCTCGCGGAATACCAGCAGTTCGACGTCTGAGCAGGACCCTTTCGCATCCACACCGACCATGTAGGTCATGTGTTTGTGTTTTCCGATCGTGTTATGAACCACGGCATAGCCGTCGATCTTATCACCCGTTTCGCCGATGTAGACTTCGAAGGCTTGCTCAGGAAATTTCCACCCGATGCGTTGCTCGATGAGATCTTTCTTGTCTGGCGTGAGCTGGATCACTTCCTTGCGAATGCGCTGGGATTTCGGCAAGACGATCTTCACGGCCTCTTCTTCGGACAAGAAGACCTCGGCATGGTTGAGCTCGTCTTCGGTCAGGTATCGGCGAAGATCGTTGTCCCATACCTTTTCGGCTCCGGCGGGTGTGGGGTTGGTTAGCCAGAGTGTCGCTCCAATTGCGAGGCCTGATACGATTGTTAGGTGACTGAACATCCGTGCTCCTGCAGTTTGGTATCAAGACGATTTTGCACGTCGCGCATGACTTGCTCAGAAGGATCCGTGGGAGCCCAGCCGAAGAGACGCGAACCCCCACGGAACGCCCAGCGTTGTCGCTCTTCGATGAACGAGATCTTGGTCATATCCTCCAGGCGCTTCACTTTTAACGTGAGGCGTGAACGGTCTCTGCTGTCCGGGATATCTCGGCGAAAAGCACCATAGGTCCGTCCCGGCATCGGAACTTCAAGCCATTCGGTTACGATCAGCCCCGTGTCTTTGTCTTTCGTATCGGTCGAGCGATCCTTCACGGCATCGATGGCTGCGTCCCACGCATGATCGTAGCTACAGACGGCAAGCCGTTGATGCATGCCGCTGGTCATCAACGCACAGCCTCCGAAACTTCCAAGCAGAAGGAGCGGAAGAATCTGCAAGCCTATTCGTGGGAACCTTGTCATGTCATGCGCTCCCCGCCGGTCAGGCGGGGAGCCTCCTCCTTGCCGTACAATTTAGAAGTATGTGGCTGCTTGAAACAGAAACCCGTCTCCGTCCATCGGACTACTGGCGGTGCCTAAATCTCCTGCGGGGGTCAGTCCCACCGCGCCGTTCTGAGTGTTATGCTGCCAGTTGATTTTGAAGACCGTAT
Source organism: Nitrospira sp. SG-bin1 (assembly GCA_002083365.1). Lineage (NCBI taxonomy): Bacteria > Pseudomonadati > Nitrospirota > Nitrospiria > Nitrospirales > Nitrospiraceae > Nitrospira > Nitrospira sp. SG-bin1. The sequence continues at coordinate 11,052 of LVWS01000030.1, forward strand.
CTTCGATCGGTCTGAAGTTCAGACCCACGGTCAACCGATCCAACTCCCGCCGATTTCCCAACGTGTTTGCGGGATTGATGGTGCGATTGTCCGTATCGGTATCGACTTGTTCCCAGCGAATCGTCGCCGTAAAGGTCGACGCCTCCGAGAAATGGCTGGGCGCCAGCCGCTTCAGGAACTCAGGCATGAAGTGATAGTTTCCTTGGATATAATAGCCGAACATACCGGCAGGTCCGATCGGATTGCCGGCCACCCCGGTCGCGTTGTTGTTGCTGATTCTGACCCAGGCCGCTTCACCGATGAGTTCCCACGGTCCACGCTGCAATGTCCAATCCACCGCGAAGATATCGATGTTGCCCGAGCCGACCGTGGCGGTCGAGGGCTTATATTGCCCGTGGTACCCTGACCCGGCGATTTCAATACCCAACATCGGACTAAAGGCAAGACGACCGACGATGGCCTTGCTGTCATCGCGGTCTCGGGAGACGCTTCCGCGCGCATTTCGGACTCCCAAATCCGTCAGCGCACCGGCGGTTTGGGTCATGCCGTTGACCGCATAGAGTTCGTAGTCGACCTTCGAGAGAGTCGTCGGGTAGAACGTTCCATAGATCCCCGCACCCGCTTCGAACCAGGTGCTCGGAATGATGATTCGCGACACCATCGGCCGATCGACAAGATCGTTCAACGGCGAATCATGGAGCAAATTGAACTTCCCGACCGGCATGAGCAGAATGCCGCCTCGGAGATTGATTCTTTCATCCACCAGATAGTCCAATTGGGCAAATTCGACCTGAATCGAGCCATCCCCTTGCGGTGAATTGGTCCCCCCGCGTTCGATCTCGATTTCCGTCGCGAATTTGATCCGATCGGTGATGTCCGCAAAAATAAAGGGCACCAACCGCTGTTGGCCGAAGCTGTTACGGCTGGGATTGTCCAAATTTTGGCGAGAGAGAATGTTGTACATCACGTCTGCATAACCGCCGAGGGTGGCTTTCGGCGCGCTCAAGAACGGCTTGGCATAAATCAATTTTCCTGAACCGGTTGAACTAAATCCCCGGATATTCCCTGGGCCCAGGAGGAGAGGAAGGCAACCCCGTACCTGCTTCGGTTGGGCCTTGCCGTTCCGCCTGGTGCCGGTCGCGTTCTTGCAAACGTTTTTCAACCGCTTCATCCACTAGTTTCTTGATTTCCTCCGGGGTCAAGTTTTCCGCCCAAACCGGCATGGCCGGTAAGCTGATGATGACCAGAGCCCCGAGGATTGACCGCATCTTCATCGGTATCCTCCATCTAAGAATAATGTTGTGGTCTGACTCGGGACTCGACGGTCTCTGGTCTTCAGATCAATGAAACGTACGTAATGCGATGGATAAAAATGTGCCTCCTTTGCTGATAGGATGTTAGGTAGAAGTCGTTCCCCAGCCTTCGATTGAAGAGAAGGGGATGATGACCATGCGCTTACATCGCTTGCACTTCAGTTCCAACCCTTGCCCGCACACTTTGGCGATCAACTGCCCGCATTCACAACGGGTTTCAAGAGCTTGGCAATGTTCCAACGAAGGAGCTTTTGCGATAGCCATGACGCTTCACGAACGGTTATAATGAAATTGAGAACGATTATTAATATCTTAGCCAATAGCTGGGTGTCAAGGAATTATTTCAGTGAGGAGCCTTCCCGGTGTTGTGTAGGAGTCGGCATCATTTCTCGATGAAGGGAAAGCGCGGGATTCTCCACGGAGCGTTGTTGTGGTCCGTGAGCCTGAGCGTGGGAGGCTGTGTGACAGAGTTGCCGTCTCTAGTGGATCCGACCGAGATCGCGACGAGCGTGGTGGTCGGGCGAGTCGTAACCGTCTTGACCGGTGAGACCTCTCGGCGGTATCCACCTGAAGTGCGGTTTTTAGAGCTTGAAGACCGAGTGTCTGGCAAGCGATTTCAGGTGGAAATCAAATCACATGACGAATACTTTGTGATTGATTTGTCGGACGGACAGTATCGGCTCACTCGTGTACAGATCAGCGAAGGCCCGTTCATGTCCATGGCGAACTTGGACATGACCTTTTCCGTAAATGCCAAGGCCATTACCCATGTGGGGACCTGGAGGTTCGGAATCGATTCGCCGCGCTATGGGCGGATGATGGTGGCTTCTGTCGTCGCTGGCCAAGCAGAAGAGTCAGGGGTGCGTGACTTTCTCAGTCACCAGTATCCGACCTTCGATGGGCGCTCCATGGTCGAGGCACTTCCGCAGCCGGCACAAGTGGAAGCGAGGCTCTACGAAGTCATGCCGTATCCTCGGTATCCGAGGTATTTTCGGCGGCACTGGTGGTAAGGACACTGCAGACATGGAGACGCCCCCGTTCCCTGTCACTTCTATAAACGTACTCTGTCTCTTCATCGCCATGATGGCTGGTTGTGTGACACCGCAACATGTGCCGACACCCGTTGTCTCGAAGCGAGCCCAACTCCACATGGGGACTCTCGTGACGGTGACGGCCGTGGCTCACGACAAAAGCGCGAGCGAGCGGGCCGTACAGGCCGCGTTCGACGAAATCAAGCGGCTCGAACAATTACTGAGCACTTGGCGCGCCGACAGCGAGCTGTCACGAGTGAACGCCGAAGCGGGTCGTCAACCGGTGCAGGTGAGTTCGGAAACATTTGCGCTGGTGACTCGGTCATTGGAAATAGCACAGCTCACTCATGGCGGGTTGAATATCGCCTTAGGTCCTGCCGTTGACGCTTGGAGCGTGACTGAAGGGCAGCACATTCCCGACAAAAAGGAATTGCAAAGGCTAAGGCCGCTCGTCGATTGGACTCGTATTCAAGTTAATACAGAGGACCGCACGATTTATCTGCCGTACAAGGGAATGCGCATCGATATTGGTGGAATAGGAAAGGGGTATGCGGCCGATCGGGCGGTAGAGGAGATGAAGCGAGCAGGCGCGACAGGCGGGATCGTCGCTTTATCGGGGGATATCAAGACCTTCGGTGCCCTCCCGGAACGAAGAGGGTTTCCCGTGGGCATCAGGCACCCACGCCAGGAGGGAACGTTGATCGCCGTGATCGATGTGAGAGATGAAGCAATTTCAACGGCCGGCGACTACGAACGGTTCTTTGAACGGGATGGAGTCCGGTATCATCATATCTTGGACCCACACACGTTGCAGCCGGCGCGTGCGTGCCAGAGCGTCACGGTCCTTGCCAAGGAGGGCACGTTAGCCGATGGATTGGATACCGGAATTTTCGTGCTGGGGCCGGAACAGGGAATGGCGTTGGTCGAGCGTCTGCCGCATGTTGAGGCGATCATCATCGATAATGGAGGAAAGATGACCGTATCATCCGGACTGCGCGATCGGTTGCGCCTACCATAAATAGGCGTTCATCTTTTTTTGATAGAGGGAATACGAGGGGAGGTATATCACGATGAAGAGGATCCTCCGACGCTCGCGATCCGTGTCGGCTATTGGGTTGGCCGTGCTGTCCGCTTGTGGACAGATCGAAACCGGATATTTTCAAAGTAAAGTGGATCAAGTGACTCAGGATGTAGTGGCGCGCCGGTACGGCACCCCGCATAGAGTGGACAAGTTGTCCGACGGTCGCTCCGTCTGGACCTACTTTGATCGGGGAAGCGGGACGACCGGATATGGAGGCTATGCTCCGTCATCTCGCTGCTGGGCCTATGTCTTGACGTTCGATCAAACCGAGGTGTTGCGCGATTGGAGGCAGCAGGACTGTACGGCTTCGTCTGCGACTACCGTGCCGCCTTCAGATCATAACTGATCGAGAACTTCACCGGCATTTCCGAGCGCCCCAGCGGACGAGAAAACTTGATAGAAGGGCCGTTTCGTACATCTTCCAAGGCGACCTCGTCGAGCGTTGTATTGCCCGAACTTCCCACGACATGCACATCACTCAGTGATCCGTTCGCGTGGAGCATCGCGGCCAGCGTGACCTTCCCCTGCACGCCGTCGGTCCGTAACGTGACCGGGTAGCGTTTGTTCAGATCCTCGATCCATTTCGTCATGAGCGCGGTGAGCCAGCCGTAATCGGCTTTGGACGACTTGGATTGGTCGGTAGCTCCTGTCGAAGCGTTCGCGGGAGGCGACGAATTGAGCGGGATATCCGTGGCGGCCGGTGATTCAAGTCGATTTATCGAATTGTCAGGTGCGGCCGGATCAGTGAATAGGACGGAGTTGAGTTGCGACGAAGTGAGCGGGGCCGAATCAGACGGTACTGAAGAAAGCAAATCCGGGGAATGAGACTCGGTGAGCGGCTGTACTTGACGATGCTCGGGAGTGAAAGCAGCGATCGGTTCCGGAAGAGATGAAGCGACCTGCGAGGGTATTTTCGGTTGGACCGACCGAAGTGGGGCAGGAGCAAGAGTTGCCGTTCGTGTGGGGGGGCGAACATTCGGTGTAGGTGGAGCGATTGACGCAGGTGATACGGTGGATGTCGACGATGACGAAAGAGGAGCCACCATTGCCACATCCCATTGGAAGGGTTCGCCCTGCGGAGCCAGCTGCATGCGCTGTACGAAAATGACCGCGATAACGGCCACTCCTCCGTGCAGAAGACAGGACAGGAGCCAACTCGCCGCCATGGGGCCTGTCCGCTTGTCGGCAAGTGAGGTGAAATCATTCGTCACAGGCGAATGACCTCCAGGCTGACCTGTTGGAACCCGAGACCCCGGATTTCGTCGACCAACGCCACGAATTTTTCGAGCAAGGTCACTTTGTCGGCTCGTACGACCACGGCCGACTCGCGAGGTTGGGAGCTAAGAGCCGAGGGAAGACCTCCATCGTGGACAGGGATATCATTGAGGAAGAGATTCCCATCGGCGGTCAAGGAAATGACGATGGGGACGTCCTTCCGATCACCCACTTCCTTGGCTTTGGCGAGGTTGACGGGAATTTGCCCGGTACTGATGAAGGTGGCGGTGGTCAAGACAATGACCAACAAGACCAACATCACATCCACGAGCGGGATCACGTTGATCTGATCAATGTTCCGTTCCATGTTGTGCCTTATATTCAGTCAGGATTTCGCTGACCCGACGGCGCAGGACGTTATTCATCACGACGCAGGGGATCGCGACCAACAAACCGATGGCGGTCGCCTTCAACGCCAGGCTCAAGCCGATCATAATGGTGTTCACGGCCATCGTTCCCGACGTTCCCATCGTATGGAATGTCAGCATTATACCAAGAACCGTTCCAAGGAGACCGATATAGGGAGCGTTCGCGGCCACCGTGCCGATAATCACCAGACGTTTGGTGAGAGTCATTTCAAGCAGTTGTGCGTTGGAAAACTGTGAGAGGTTAACTCGTCGGTAAAAGAGCCAGCGCTCGATGGCGATCGCCACAGACCACACGCTTAAGACCAGCAACAAGCCGATCACTCCGTAATCAATGGTGTCTTTCAGCGCGTCCATCGACACTCCTTCTCTCATCTGGGGAAGGCTCAAACCGGAAAGGTGGGAGCCGAAGTTCCAGTGCATCCATGCCAGATCCGACCGGAGCTGTCAATCCGCGCAAGCATTCGTCTCAGCCGCATCTTCAGTGGTGGTGGGATGTTCCGGGGCGAAGAGCACCGTGTGCGTGGCGGAGACACGGAGTTCGACGGCGGTCCCTTCTTGGTAGACGCTGGTGGAGCCTTCACTGCTGTGCACGATTTGTCCGGAAGGCAGGCGGATCGTGTAGAGATTTTCCGAGCCGCGGAACTGGCGGGCCACGATCCGAGGTCCGGCAGACTTGTTGGGCAGCAGATGGATGTCGTCGGGACGGATCATCACGACGACCGCGCTTCCCTCGGCACTGTTGAGCGTATCGGGAAACTCGCCTAGTTCGGTATGCACCGTGCCTTGTCGAATCTGTCCGGTGATAAAGTCGGCTTGCCCCACAAAATCAGCCACGAACCGCGTGGCGGGAACATGATAAATCAGTTCCGGGGTATCCATCTGCTCGAGCACGCCCTGATTCAAGACGGCGATACGGTCCGCCATCGCGAACGCTTCCTCATGATCATGCGTCACCAATATGGTCGTGGTTTTCATCCGCCGTAACAGGGCGTGCACTTCCTGCCTCATGCGGCCCGCCATATCGGGGTCCAGGTTGCTGAACGGTTCGTCGAGGAGAAGCAGGACGGGATTCTGCACCAATGCCCGTGAAAGCGCCACGCGCTGCTGCTGGCCTCCCGACAATTCATGCGGATAGCGCCGGTCGAAGCCTTCGAGACCGGTCAGTCGCAGCATTTCTTGGACCCGACAAGACCGTTCCGCCCGTGACAGGTGGTGGAGCCCGAAGGCGATGTTATCGGCGACGCGCAGGTGCGGGAAAAGGGCGTACTCTTGAAACACCATGCCGACGCGGCGTTCCTCCGTCGGGATCGTCTCCGAGGAGGAGGAGACCAACCGACCCGACAGAAATAATTGCCCGGACCGGACCGGTTCAAAGCCGGCGATGGCCCGGAGGACGGTCGTCTTGCCGCAGCCCGAGGGGCCGAGCAAGCAGAGGATTTCGCCTTCTCGTGCCGTGAATGAAATATCGCGAATCGCCGGTCTGCTTGGATCATAGGCACAGGATACGGAACGAAGTTCCAAGATGGAAGATGCCGGTGGAGAGAGGCGGACCCGGTCGCCGAGCCGTTCGGAATACACCGACGTGATGCGTGACGGTGCGTTCATGATCTTTACGCCGCCCTCCAATCCCGGGACAGCAACAAGACCAGCGCCGGTAAGCCGACGAGCACGATCAATAACGCGGACGGAGCGGCCAGTCGGTAATACTCTTCGCTCGCTTCCAGCCAGACACGAATCGCCAAGGTGTCAAATCCCACCGGCCGCAACAGCAACGTGGCCGGAAGCTCTTTCATGGTCTGCAAAAACATCAGCACCCACGCCACGATGACCCCGTTGCGAATGAGCGGCAGCGTCACGCGACGCCAGGTTTCCCGAACGGTGAGCCCCAGCGTGCGGGCCACCTCTTCGAGATTGGGGGTGATTTGTTGAATCGACGGTTCGAGCGATTGGAGACCGGCGGGAAGAAAATGCAGGACATAGGCCACGATCAAGACGATCACCGTACCGTACAGGAACGGCAGGGCGTTGAGGAAGAGGACCAAGACCGCGAGCGCTGCGACCGGTCCCGGCAACACATAGCCTGCATAGGCGGCTTGCAGACAACCGATATTGAGCCAGGTCGGTTTTCGACTGGCGAGGTAGGCGAGGGGCAGTCCGATGAACACGCCGGCCGTGGCGGCCAGAGTCGACAACAAGACACTGTTCCAAACGAAGCCAAAGAAGCGGGCGTCGAGGATGGCCTGGGCCTCCGCGGACAGGCTCCATGTCATCAACAGATAGGTTGGGATTCCGAAGGCCAGGCCGACCACGATGGTCAAGCAGATGGTCAGAGCGGAAGTCTGCGCCCAACTGCACTGGATTCGTTGCGGTGCTCGAAAACGCCCGGTGGTCTGGTAGAACCGGCTTTGTCGACGAAACCATCGTTCGGTCAACAAAAACAGGAGCGCCAGGAGCACCAACAGAATACTCAGGATACTCGCGGCCTGGTTGTCGGACCGTCCGGTCATTTGCTGAAACACGGCATAGGTCAGCGTTTGGTAGCGCAACAGCGACACGGCTCCGAAATCGGAAACGACGTACAGAATGACCAGGGCGAGGCCTGCGACGATGGACGGGCGTAGCAACGGAAGGGTGACGAACAACATTCTCCGAAGGGATGACGCCCCGCACGTGCGGGCCACTTCCTCGAACGACACGTTGAACGTCAGGAGCGCGCTGCGTGTGAGCAAATAGACGAAGGGGAACGTGTCGAGCGCCATCACCATGGTAACGCCCCAGAAACTTTGAGGTGAGAGAATCCTGGCTTGAGGTCCGGCGATCATCTGCCACAGCTGTTCCATCGGGCCGCCGAACCCCAGGAGATAGTTGTAGACATAGGCCAAGACATACGTCGGCATGGCCAAGGGCAGGACAAGCCCCACTTCCCACAGTCGGCGGCCGGGGAACTCAAACCGTGTGACCATCCAGGCGGTCGTTACACCGAGCATAAGTGTCAGCAGTGCCACGGCACCGGCCAAGGACACCGTATTCCACAGCAATTCCGGGATTCGAGTGGTCCAGAGACGATGCCACACCGAGAGATCCGCCGACAACGCGAGGACGGTGACGTAACCCAGGGGCAGCAGGATCAGCGACGCGCTGGCCAGGGCGGCAAGCTGGAGTGGAGAAACGGTTGGTCGACGGACGGCAATCACAGGGGGCTCACGGCGTTACCGCATCCCCACTTGCTCGATGAGCAGCAGTGTGGGTTCTCTGAGCTCGGCGAGCTTGGTCAACGGGACTAACGCCGCGCGGAAGCTCTTTCGTTCGACCAGTGCCGGGTCGGCCTTCACTTCGGGGTGGAGCGGGTACTCCTTGTCGAGATCGGCGAACATCTTCTGGCCGGCCTGCGCCACGAGAAATTCCACGAGTAATTTGGCGTTTTCCACGCGGGGGGTGTGTTTCAGGATGCCGATGCCGGCGACGTTCATGATGGAGCCCATGCCTCCTTCCTGTTGATCGGGCATCAACACCGCCAGCGGGGCGGCCGGCTGTGCGGCGAGGTGCCGGTAGACGTAATAGTGATTCACGATCCCCATGGCGACCTGCCCCTTGGCGACGGCGTCGACGATCTGCGAGCTTTTTTGGTAGACCTGCGTGCCGGCATTGTCTCGAAGGCCCTCCAGGAATTTCTTGGTGTGATCGTCGCCGAGGCTCGCCCGGATCACCGAGACGCCTGCCTGCAAATATTCGCTGCCGGCATTGGGAATGGCGATCTTGTCTTTCCACGTCGGATCCGCCAAGTCCAGCAGCGATTTGACCTGGTCGGGTTTGACCATCGTCGTGTTGTATACGATGACCCAAAACCGTCCGGAAAGACCGATCCAACTGTTGTCCGCGGCGCGAAATTGGGCGGGAATCGCGCGTTCGACTTCCCGCATGTTCAATGGACGAAAGAGTCCCGCGGCGCGGACCATTTCCAAGCTGCCGGCGTCGTTGGTAATGAAAACATCGGCCGGACTGCGGTCTCCTTCGGCTTTTATCCGGTTTACCAATTCTGTGGTGCCGGACGAGAGCAATTCAATTTGAATACCGGTCTTGGCCGTGAAGGCATCAAGGACCGGCTTGATCAGCCGCTCGGCTCGGCCGGAATAGACGGTCAATTTGTCCGCTGCTGACACGACAGTCGGTAGAGCCAACCAGCAGAGCATCAGGAGGGACACGACCGAAATACTCAGCGGCGTATGGCGAAAGACCACATTTGTAGCGCGAAAGGAGCCTCGGGAGAACATAGACATAGTTGCCCTTCTAGTTATGTACCGTGGTGGGAGAGTTGAAATTGATAAACCGTATCAAAAAGGATACCAAAAAACTCGGCAGGGGTCAATGACGACAGCGGGAGCAGAGTCCGTACAGTTCGAGGCGATGGGTTTGGATGATAAAGCCGTTCCGTGAGGCGACCTCCTCTTGGAGTCGCTCGATGTCACAGTTTTCGAACTCCACGATCTTTCCGCAGCCGGTGCAGATGAGATGATCGTGATGGCCCTTGTGCGAGACGTTGTCGTACTGGGTTTGCGTGCCGAAGTGTCGGGCCTGCGCGAGACCGGCTTCACAAAAAAGATTGAGCGTGCGGTAAATGGTTGCCAACCCCAAGTGCGGATCTTTACGGGCCAACTGGTGGTACATCTCTTCGGCCGTGATGTGTTCCTGCTTGAGAAATGCGTCGAGGATCAATTCGCGCTGACGTGTAAATTTCAGCTGGTGTTTCCCCAGGTGCTCCTTCAAGAGTCCCATTTCTTTGGCATGTTTGGACATGGTGGTCGGACAAGCCTTCCTGGCCGGGATTAAAAACGAAATTGAGCGGCTGGTCAAGAGTGTCGATGCCACTATTTGTCAGGTCGCCTTTGACGGCTGCTTTCCTGACTCTCTATAGTGGAGGCTTCATTATACATGAGGAGCCATTGAGAACGCCCGGCCAGATTACCATTGATCGTGCTCTGCTCTTGTATGTGCTGCAGCAAGCTGAACCCCATGGTCCGTTGAGCGACGTCAAGCTGCAGCAACTCTGTTTCCTCTGCGAACTCCAAGTCTTTGCCAAGGGTCTGAAGGCGTTTCATTTCGAATTCTTTCGATTCGCGTATGGAGCCTTCAGCAAGGATTTGGACAACGATTTGACCTCTCTCCGTCGAAAAGGGCGGGTCGAAAACTTCGCGGTATCGGATCAGGCAAAGGACGAAGCGATCCCCTTGCTGCTGAACGCGATCGAAGGGGTGGAAGTCAACGAGAGGGTGAAGGACATCCTAGACGCTGTCCTCTCCGTCTACGGAGCGCAGGACAGCGGTACCATCACGAACTCCGTTGAATCGGTTCGGTTGAGCACGCCGCAAGACCCCGAGCTCAAGATCCCCATCCGCGACATTGTGTTCCATACCACGCTGCTCGTGCCGCATCGGATCGAGACACAGGCGGAATTTACGCTGGCTCCGGCCGTCGTGAAACAACTCAACAGCGTGATGGGGTATGACAATCGTCCGGTCATCGATGCTCAGAGCTGGTAGAGCTCGCCGTACTTCTTTTCCACGTAGTTGAGAAAGGGCTCGGGACTGACGGTCGAGCCCGTCACGCGTTGCGCCAGATGGTCCGGCGTGAACATGCGGCCCCACCGGTGAATTTTCTGCTCCAGCCACCGGCGCAAGGCCATCAATCGACCGGCTGCAATCTCATCTTCCAACTGCGGAATTTCCAGCTTGGCCTGCTCGAAGAATTGCACGGAGTAGAGGTTGCCCAACGTATAGGTGGGGAAATAACCGAATGCGCCGAATGACCAGTGGACATCCTGCAGAACTCCTTCCGCATCGGAGGTCGGAACGATTCCCAAGTAGTCCTTCATCTTTTGATTCCAGATCACCGGCAGATCCTCGGGCTGGATCCTGTTTTCCATGAGCGCTTGCTCGATCTCGAACCGGAGCATGATATGGAGGTTGTAGGTCAGTTCGTCGGCTTCCACTCGGATCAACGACGGTTTCACGCGGTTGATCGCGGCATAGAATTGATCGACCGTCACGCCGCGCAGCTGGTGGTGAAAGGTCTGTTGTAAGATCGGGTAGAAAAACCGCCAAAACGATCGCGAGCGGCCGACACAATTTTCCCAGAGCCGTGATTGGCTTTCCTGGATGCCCAACGAGACCGAGTCGCCCAATGGGGTACCGAAATACCGTTGATCCAACCCCTGGTCATACAGGCCATGCCCGCCTTCGTGAATGCAGCTGAAGAGACAGGATTGTAATTCGTGTTCATGGACGCGGGTCGTCACACGCACATCGGTCGGGTGAAACGACGTGGTGAAGGGATGGGCTGAGAGATCCAGCCGACCGCGCTCGAAATCATACCCCATTGCGACCAAGACCATTCGGCCGAACTCGAGTTGCCGAGCCTGCTCGTACGAGTGGTGCAGAATGCCGTCGTCGATTTGAACGCGGCTTTCAGTGATACGTTTCAGCACCGGCACGAGACGTGTCTTGAGCGCGGCAAACACCGGTTGAAGATTCGCAATGGTCGAGCCCGGTTCATAGACGTCCAACAGTGCGTTGTACGGCGAATCCTGATACCCGAGATACTGAGCTTCTTCTCGCTTGAGCTGCAGCACGGTCCGGAGGTTCGGCAGAAACTTCTTGAATGTATCGTGTTCTTTCGCTTCAGCCCACACCTGTTGGGCCAGCGAACATTCGCGACTGAGCTTCACGACGAACTCCGAAGGCAGCTTCTTCGCGCGGCTGAAATCCCGCCACACCTCGCGCAACAGGGAGCGTGACGACTCGTCCCACGTCTCGCCGGGTTGATCGGCCGCCTGGCCGGTCGAGGGATCGACCCATTGAGACAGGAGCGACTGTACTTCCGGTGAAACCAGCTTTTGATGGGCGATGCCCTGAAGCACCGCGATTTGTTCCGCCCTCGCTTCTCCTCCTCCGGCCGGCATATAGGTCTCTTGATCCCACGAGAGGACTGAGGCGGCGCTATTGATCCGTTGAATTTCCAGCAGTCTGGTCGTGAGAGGTTCCAACGTGGCAAGTGTCTTCAAGCAGGCCTCCTTGTCATTCGCATTGTGCTAAGATCGGCCGTGGCGAAAGTCGCATGCCTGCAGTGTACGCAGAGGCGGAGGTTTTTTCAAACCACCGAAAGCGGTCCGATGAAACCGTTGGTTCCTGCCGAGATCGAAGCGTACGCGGAGATTCACTCCATGCCGGAGTCGTCGGTCCGTCGCGCGCTGCGCGAAGAGACCCAGCGGACCATGGAGCACTCGCAAATGTTGGTGGGTCCCCTGGAAGGGGCGTTCTTGAAGATGATGACGCAGCTCGTGGGGGCGAAGCGGGTGCTCGAAATCGGAATGTTCACCGGCTACAGTGCTCTTTGTTTCGCGGAAGCCCTACCGGAAGACGGAACGGTGGTCACGTGTGAGATCGACGAAAAGCCCGCGGTATTGGCTCGGCGCTACATCTCGCAAGGCGGATTCGGAAAGAAAATCAGCATTCGAATGGGACCGGCGCTCGACACGATAAGGACACTCCTCGGCCCGTTCGATCTCATCTTCATCGATGCCGACAAGACAAATTATCTGAACTATTACCGGTGTGCACTGGACCTGCTGTCGCCGAATGGCGTGATCTTGATCGACAACGTGTTGTGGAGCGGCGACGTCTTGAAACAGCCGCCGCCCGATGTCTCCACTGCCGCGATTCAGGAACTGAATCGTACGGTCGCAGCCGATCCGCGTGTGACGTCCGTGCTCGTTACCATCCGCGATGGGATCTTGGTGGTGAGGAAAGCCAAGTAAGGTCCTATAACTTCCGGTACCGCGACCCTCCCTACTTATGGTATCTGTACGGATACAGTTGTATCTCGTTTGATATTCCATCATGGCGACACACCCTCATCGCCGCGCTCCCTGCGTATGCAATGCAGCTGTTCCTCCGCTCGTTCATGGGTTTGTGCCATCTGTAGACACGAGATGCAATCGTGTTCGCATGGGCAACTGGGATTGCGGAAACGCAGAGGTATAAGGAGATGGGTCAGCCAGGTGTTGGCGTAACGCCGAAGACCAGGAGCGAGACAAGCCTCTTCTCTCGGCGTGAAGGAGGCGTTGATGGAGCCGGCTGCAATCTGCGATTCGCTCATGCAGACGAGCAGGTTGCATCAGCATGCCATGTGGTCTTTGCCCGTCGCAACCAAGATTGGGAGAACCATGAGGTCTCATTCTCGTCATGAACAATTCAGCGGAGGAGCCCATGAATACGATGGATAAGACGACTGATGAAAAACACATGCGGGCCGAGATGGACAAACTCATCGCGTCCCTGGACTTGCCGGAACTGAACAAAGAATTCATGCGGGCGCGGTGGTTGGAGCTGGTCATGTGGATGGATGGGAAGGCGAAGGAGTCGGTGTGGTGGTATCGCAGACTACGTTTGGCGACGATCATCGGCGGCGTCATCGTGCCGGCGCTGGTCAGCCTAAATGTCAGTGATGACACGGAGCCTGTAATCAAGCTCCTTACATTCGTGGTCAGTCTCGTAGTCGCCTTGAGCGCTGCGGTGGAGGAATTTTTTCGCTACGGCGAACGATGGCGGCACTACCGGCGGATGACCGAATTGCTCAAAAGCGAAGGCTGGCATTTCCTGCAGTTGAGCGGAAGCTACGCCGATCAAACCCATATTCAGGCCTATCCGTCCTTTGCCACTCGGGTAGAGGAACTCAGCCGTGAAGAGGTGGAGTCTTACATCACTCAAGTGTTCAAGGAAAAGAAGGGAGCAGATGGCAAGGCTCCCGCCGTGTCATGAAGCACGGTTATGCCGTCTTGAACAAGTCGAATGCTGAACGTTGCAGTCAACCGTGGATTTGATCGTGTAGTCGAAGAAGAACGGACATATGAGCTTAGAGGTATCGAACGGTGTGAGCATTGCGCGACTCGTGCGGGACGGTTTCCCCGCCCCGCACGGGAAGAGAGGATCACTTGGACGAAGCTTGCGCGACGTCCAAGACCTTGACGTCGAAGTGAAGTGTTTTCCCGGCCAGCGGATGGTTGAAGTCGAGCACGACCGTCTCATTCTTCACTTCTGAAATCCGCGGAAATACCGTACGGCCATCGGAGGTTTTCCCCTCTAATTGCGTTCCGACCTTTCGAGCATTGGACGGAACCATGTTCTTGTCCACTTCTTGAAACGCCTTCGGATCAACGGAGCCGTAGGCTTCCGCCGGAGCCACGGTGACATTCTTTTTCTCTCCTGCCGTCATGCCCTCCAGCGCCTTCTCCAGCCCAGGGATGATCTCATGGCGTCCTTGCATGACTTTTAACGGCTCTCCTCCTACATTGGTATCCACGACCGATTGATCGTCCAACTTCATGGTGTATTCCAACGTGACCTGTTTCCCGTTCGAAACCGTCATAGCTGATGCTCCTTTCTTGGCGTCTCCCGCTGAGGCACAGGCAGCGAAAAGGAAGAGAACTGCGCACCAACCGCAGAGGGACTGAAATACATATGGTCGTCTCATAGGTACCTCCTGTGAGAAGTGGTTCGTGAATAGACTGGAAAGGGTCGCGAACAGATGTGCGCAGGCAGGCGATCGTTCCAGACTAAGTTTGTTTGGATATTTTCACGCTACCACATCAACTCACGTGATGCTACCCGCAATTTCCCGAGCGTTCTATTGTGGTACAGAGTGACGCGGGCCGGCTATTGGCTATAAGCTATCAGCCACAAGCTTTCGTCCGACTATCCGCCAGCCATGGCGCCCACGATCAGCAACGGCTCCGACCCATCGGCGACCGCGTCAGGCAACGGCTGATCCACTGGTTCATGGGAGAGATCCTGCTCACATGCAAAGAACCGGATGAAGGGGCGCCGTTTGTGGGTCGTATGATCACGGATGGTTCCACGCAGCATGGGATAGCGAATCTCGAGCGCGTCGAGCACCGACTGTTGGGTTATGGGGCCAGCGATATCCAGCGTCACTTCACCATCGACGCGAGCCAGAGTCCGCAAGTGTTGGGGCAGGATGACACGTATCATAAGGCGCTTTCGGATACTTGATGGTTCGAGTTTCGACGTCGTAACTCGAGACCCGCAACTCGGGACTCTTACGCCAACAAGATGAGCTTCAAGCGGACAGTGTTTGGGCTTCGACGGAAAGCACCGCCGGTAGATCCCGCACGATCGGCTCCCAGCTGTCACCCCCGTTGGCCGAACCATAGATTTGCCCGCCAGTCGTGCCAAAATAGATGCCGCAAGGATCCAGCTGATCGACGGCCATCGCGTCACGCAAGATGTTCACATAGCAATTCTCTTGCGGGAGTCCTTTCGTCAGCGCCTCCCATTCGTGTCCGCCGACTTTGCTGCGGTACACGCGTAATTTGCCCTCGGGGGGGTAATGTTCGGAGTCGCTCTTGATCGGCACCACGTAGACCGTGTTCGGGTCGTGGGCATGGACGGCAACCGGAAATCCGAAATCGCTCGGCAAGTTTCCGCTGATCTCGTGCCAGGACTCACCGCCATCGTCGCTTCGCAACACGTCCCAGTGTTTCTGCATGAACAGCACGTTCGGACGCGACGGATGCATCGTGATGCAGTGGACACAGTGTCCGACTTCGGCATCCGGATCGGGGAGCTCATACTGGGATTTCAAGCCTTTGTTCACAGGGCGCCATGTCCGGCCTGCATCGTCGCTGCGAAACGTGCCGGCGGCTGAGATGGCCACGAAGATCCGATCCGGATTCTCCTTGTTTAGCACGATCGTGTGGAGACACATGCCGCCGGCGCCCGGTTGCCAAAGTTGGCCTTTGGCACCCCGCAGTCCTGCCAGCTCTTTCCACGTCTTGCCGCCGTCGATCGATTTGAAGATTGCCGCATCTTCGACGCCCGCGTATACCGTGTTCGGGTCGTTCAATGACGGTTCGAGGTGCCACACCCGCTTGAATTCCCACGGCCGTTGCGACCCGTCGTAATGCTGGTGTGTGGTGAGCGGCCGGCCGGTTTCGGCGGTGCTGTCGTAGAGGAACATGTTGCTCTCGCCCTTCGGCATACCGTCTTCACCCATGAGGTCCTCGGGTTTCGTCCCTGGCGGATTCCATGTCTTCCCGCCGTCATCCGATCGTTGAATCACTTGGCCAAACCAACTGCTGGTTTGCGAGGCGTACAATCGATTCGGATCCACCGGCGAGCCCTTGAGGTGGTACAGCTCCCATCCACCGAAGTGGGGACCTTGTACCGTCCACTGTTTGCGCTTGCCGTCCGATGTGAGAATGAAGGCGCCCTTCCTCGTTCCAACCAATATTCGAACGCTGCTCATCGGCATGACTCCTTTCATGTGATGGCCGACTTTCGTGGTCAACCGTCAACCGGTTCGTAAGTTAGTCGTGCAACGGGAAGGAAATCGACAAGGGCTCGAAGGGCGCGCAGGATTCAGCCCACAAGCGACAGGTACACCACGGCACCCTTGTATTAGATTCCTCGCAGCCGGCTATGTTATTGGGGTCCGATTATTGTTTTCTGGTATAGACGATCTCCAGGAACTTCGCTTCTTTTTCCTTTCCGTGGGATCCATACATCTCGAACGTATGATTGTCGGCGTCGGTGATCTTCCAGACCGCGCGGTGCGTCATCTTGCCGCCGCCCGGCTCCGGATGGGAGCCTCGCAAGGTGATGGTTTTGCCGTCCGCGCTTGCCGTGCCTTCCATGAAGAAGATGCCGGTCCCCATCGTATCCATCCAGGCCGTGACATATTTCTTGGTCAGATTATCGTAGCCATCGATGCCGATGCCGTTGAACGGCTGCCCCATCATTTGCCCGTTGTATTCCTGATAGAGGAACCGTCCGTCGAGTAACATCTTCATCTCCGCCGTGCCGGTCGATTCCGTCGGAGGTTTGCCCGGCTCCATCCATTCCTTCGTTTGGGTTGTCCAACTACCGGCCAAGCTCTCGAACAGCTTGTGCGGCTCGCCTGGTTGGGCCAGTTTCTTCCAGACTTCCATCATCTCTTGAGGATCCATCGCCTTTTGATGCTTCTTCTCTTTTGCGAAGCCCGGAGAGACAGTGAGCGCGATGCCTAAGACGGTGATGGCTAACGATGTGATACGCATGGTGACCTCCTTGTGAGTGATGGGATTCGGGTTGATGTTGCTGTTTGTCGTAGGATAGTCGTTCGACATTATGAAAATCGACAGCTATCCGTACGAGTCACTGGGGAAACAATGTCTTGCCGATTCCGTCAGCCGATGTCCGCGAAATATTTCATGAAGCCGCTGCGTCGCCACAAGCGGTCGGCCTTAATCCAGTGTCTGCCGATACCGCTTCACGCCGACGGCAAGTGCGACCACGGCGAACAGAATAATCTGCCAAAGTTGCAGCAGGACCTCGTGGAGGCCGTTGCCTTTCAGCATGATGCCCCGCACGATGCGTAAAAAGTGCGTCAAGGGCAGGACTTCACCGATCGTTTGAGCCCAGTAAGGCATGCCGCGAAAGGGGAACATGAATCCGGAGAGCAGGAGGGACGGCAAAAAGAAAAAGAAGGACAGCTGCACGGCCTGCAGTTGGTTCTGCGCCAGGGTGGAGAAGGTGATACCCATGGCCAAATTCGCGATAATGAAGACGAGCGCGGCCACCATCAGCATGGGAATATTGCCGTAGATCGGAACATGGAAAAGGAAGTGTGCCGCCAGCAGGATCAATAAGACTTGAATGTAGCCGACGAGGATGTAGGGCAAGACCTTGCCGATCATGACCTCGAACGGACGCGTCGGCATCGAGAGGAGGTTTTCCATCGTGCCCCGCTCACGCTCCCGCGTAATCGCCAAACCCGTGATCATGACCATCGTCATCGTGAGGACCACGCCCATCAGACCCGGCACGATGTTGTACTGGGTGATCGCCTCAGGGTTGTACCGCGCATGAATCCGCAGATCGATGGGGGGCGGCTCACCGGCGAGAAACGCCAGCGGTCCTTTGAGATCCTGTTGCAGCACACTGGTCATCAACACCCGCAGCGAGCCGATGGCGTTGCTGGTGGACGCCGGGTCGGTCGCATCGGCTTCGACTACGATGGCCGGTCTGTCGCCTCGCAGGACATCGCGTGAGAAGTTTTGGGGAATGGTGAGGACGAACTGCACGTCTCCGCGCGCCAGGACCTCTTCGGCTTCCCGCTCGCTCGTGACCTGTCGGACGAACTCGAAATAGGCGCTGTTCTTGATGGCTTGGAGCAGGGTTCGTCCCTGGGGGCCATGATCGGCCAGGAGCACCGCCGTGGGGAGATGTTTGGGATCGGCATTGATGGCGAGCCCGAACAGGATGAGCTGAATCAGGGGGATCCCGATCATCATGCCGAACGTGACGCGGTCGCGCCCCATTTGGATGAACTCTTTGACGACGATTGCCCAGAAGCGGGAGAGTGAAAAGATTCGCCGGTGAGTCATGACGCAAAATTATCCGATGAGCGATGCATCAGATGGATGAACACGTCTTCCAGACCGGTGCCGACGCGATGCCATTCGTAGGGAGCTCGACGAAACGGGGCAATGGTCGCCTCAAGGGTCGTGGGATCGTCCCCACTGACATGCAAACGATCGCCGAAGGCTACCGCCTGTTGCACGCCCGGCTGTCGACGCAATTCCATCGCCAGCTGATGGAGGTTCGGTCCGCTGACCGACCAGGTGGTGAGCCGGGCTTGGTCGATCACTTCCGGGACGGTGCCGTTTGCCAACAGCTTGCCATAGGCGATATAGGCCAGCCGATGGCAGCGCTCCGCTTCGTCCATGTAATGGGTGGTGATCAGAAACGTCAGGCCCTCAGCCGCGAGTGCATGGATCTGTTCCCAAAACTCCCGCCGGGCTTTCGGATCGACTCCAGCCGTCGGCTCGTCGAGCAGCAGCAATTGCGGCTGGTGGATCAGGCAGGCGGCCAGTGCCAGCCGTTGCTTCCAGCCTCCGGAAAGCTGCCCTGCAAGCTGGGTCCTTCGACCCGCTAAGCCGAGCCGCTCGAGACTCTGCCCGACGGCCTCGCGCCGATGGTCGATCCTGAACATGCGGGCGACGAAGTCCAAATTTTCGGCGATACTCAGGTCTTCGTAGTAACTGAACCGTTGCGTCATGTAGCCGACCGAAGCCTTGATCGCGTCGCTTTCGGTGATGACGTCGTACCCCAAACAGGTGCCGCTGCCTCCATCCGCCCGCAAAAGACCGCAGAGCATGCGGATGAAGGTGGTCTTCCCGCTGCCGTTCGGCCCGAGAAATCCGTAGATCTCCCCGCGCCGCACTTGCAGTCCGATGCGATCGACGACGGTCCGTGTCCCGAAACGCTTGGTCATGTCGCGCACGTCGATGGCGAGATCGTCCTCCTTGATCGTCTGTGTCATGGGGCTCCGTTGAACCGCACATCCACCGGTTGGCCCGGATGCAGATTCGATGCAATGCCCGGCTCGAACAGGATTTCAATCATGAAGACCAGCTTCTCTCGGTTGTCCCGACTGTAGATGACCGGCGGCGTATATTCCGCCCGCGGCGAGATGTAACTCACCGTTCCGTGGAAAGAGCCGTGGACTCCGTCCACCTCCACCTGCACGGGATCTCCGAGTTTCACCGTGCCGAGTTTCCTCTCGGACACGAATGTACGGACTTTGATATGGTCCGGCGGCAGCAGTACGACGACGGGACGTCCCGCCGGCACCCATTCTCCCTCTCGGTAAAGCGTGTCGAACACGAATCCGGATTTCGGCGCGACCTGCCGTTTCTGCGCCAGTTCCCATTCGGCTTTTGCCAACGCCGCTTCCCTGGCTCGAACTTCGGCTTCAGCGGCCGCCACCTGATCGGCACGAGAACCGAGCAATGCCGTGGTGAGCTCCGCTTGCAGTTGCGCGACTCGTTGCTGATTCTGGTCACGGGCGGAGCGCGCTCGATCCACTTCCAACTCCACGGCTGCGCCAGGGACCGCCCTGAGGCCCTCCTGGCGGCCCACCTCTCGGAGCGAGAGCCGCAACGCCGTCTGCGCCTGTTTCAGTTGCGCCTTGAGCGATTCGATTTCAGAGGGACGCTTGCCCTTCTTCGCATCGTCAAGATTGGCCCGTGCTTGGCTCAATTTCCGCTCCGCTTCATCTCTGAGGGCTTTCTCCGAGACTTGCTCCAGTGCAAACAACGGATCGCCGGTGTCCACCTGGGTGCCGCGCCGTACCGACAAGGAGCGCAGGGCTCCGGCATAGGGGGATGCGACGTAAACATATTCCCCTTCCACATATCCTTGGACCTGATCGGAGGCAGACGGTTCACAGCCCATGAAGAGTGCCGCCGTGAACGCAACGGCAAGGCCCGTCATCGGACGTCTCATGGAGTGACTGCCGACCGTCATGCCGATACCCTCGCTCCGTGCTTCAATACCCCTTCCAAAATCACGCGAATAATGGACGAATAGCCGGTTTCAACGGTGAGACCCAGTGCCGTCAACTTCGGTGGATTCATGATCGCCTGGACAGCGCCCAATAAGATTTCGATGATGAGATGGGTGGGAATATCGCTCCGGATCATCCCGGCCTTTCGGCCCTTCTCGAAAAGGGCGCCGAAGTGCCGGCTGATCAGCTCTCGGCGACGGTGTTCGATCAGTTGAAACAGCTCCGGTGTCTCGCGGGCGATGTCTCGCACGAATGCCGGCTGAATCTCAGCCGTATGTCGCTGCAGGCATTCGAGCAAGCGATGCAGCGACGACTCGACGGTCGATACATCGGCGCGGCTCAGTTGAGATAGGTCCGTTTCGATTTCCTCCGCCTTCGCGAAGAGGACCGCCTGTACGAGCTTCTGTTTACCGGGGAAGTGCGCATATAAGGTCTTCTTGCTCATCCCAAGTTCGGCCGCGAGGTCATCCATGCTGACGGTTCGAAATCCATGCGCGAAGAATTGCCGGCGTGCGGCCTGAATGACCCGCTGAGCGGGGGAGCGATCAGGGAGTGCGCGCTTCGACTCGGACTTCTTGGAAGGCATGGGACACTCCGGTGATACTTAGGAAACTAGTTACGTACTACCAGTTTCCTGTATGCTCCGTCAAGCAGTGGCGCGTCATACCGTCGGTGAAGCGCACCGGTCGGTGTCCGTCACATCGCTGTGATGTCCTAACCGCTCATGGATACAGAATGCTGGTTGAGGGATTTTCACACGAGGTTGCCGGGGAGGGACGTTCAGACTGGAGGATTGACTATCCAAGGAAAAGTTCTTGGTCGTTCACCGGCACAAGTGGAGGGGGAAGTTCTTTCTGGAGCGTGTGCAGCGATATGACCGGCATGCTCGAATGGTCCTTCTCTTCATACTGAGAGTAAGACCTCCATCAATAATGTTACCGGTATCCTGTCGCATCGGCCGGTTTGCCGACATCATGCACTTCATGAAAGTAGCGCCAACAGTCTGGTTGCGAGCCGTCCAGATCGGTAAAGCCATACAGCTTGGCAAGTTGGCCGCTGGAGAGTGATTGGCCGCTCCAGCGCGCCATGTCGGGATCGCCGGCCAGATGCGCAACGGCCCGCCCAACGTACCGAGGCGATTCGCTGATCACGAAGTGCGGTTGGTTGATGCAGGCGTCGCGCCAGTTGGCTTCCGTCACGCCGTAGATATCCAGCATCAACTCGGAGCGCAACCAGCCTGGAGTCATGGCCACAGCGGTACAGTGATAAGGCTTCAGCTCATGCGCCTGCGCCCAGGCCATGCGAATGAGCGAAGCCTTGGCGAGGTCGTAGAACATCGAGACACGATAATTAGGTCGGTTGTAGTCAGCCGTGCCGTCCGTCATTTCGACAACCAGTCCGCCCGGACGTTTAATCAAAAGTGATAGCGCGAAGTGGCTGGTGATGAGATGCGTATCGACGGCGAGCCGCAGCATGCGGAGGCCCTTGTCCAGCGAATGTTCCCACACCGGTTTGTCCCATTCGATCAAGAGATCCGATCCCCACACGTCATTGATGAGGATATCCAGACGGCCCTGCTCGCGCTCCACACGAGTCATGAGTCCCTTTACCTGTTCCGGGACAAGATGATCGACCTGGACGGCGATGCCCGTTCCACCGACCTGCCGCACGAGCTCGGCAGTTTCTTCGATGGTTTCAGGGCGTTTCATCTCGGATGATTGGGTGCGAGTCGTTCGGCCCGTGCAGTACACCGTGGCGCCGGCCGCGCCCAGTTCGATGGCGATGCCGCGTCCCGCTCCTCGTGTGGCACCTGCCACCAACGCGACTTTGCCTTTCAGGGCGTGGCTCATCAACCGACCTCCAGCTCGATCCTTCTCATACCTGTAACTCTTGTTCCATCCATAGTTGCTTCTGGCTCCTCTGAGCTGGTCATGCAGGCCTTGGATCCCAATGCCATTGGAAGGACATTGTCGATCATGACTCTGTTGAATGTCTCGGCTTCCTCGAACGGCGGATTGTGCGCAGACTGTTCGAACCAGATCAATCGTTTGTACGGAGCCTCGATGGTCTGAAAGTAGGAAGCGGCGAGCGTCGCAGGCACCTGCCGGTCATAGCGTCCGAGCAGAAAGAACAAGGGCATCTTGAAGGTCTTATAGATCCTGAGGTCAAGCCGAGAGAACTCCCGCCAGAGGTGCTCCAGCGAGAAGCGATTACCCCGCCCGAACAGAATCAGATCGACGAGACTGGCTTCGTCGGTGGTCAGCGCCGCCCAAATCAGCTTGCCCATGGAAAGATCGGCATGGAATGAGCCGCCGAAGTGTTCTACCCAGTGACGTGAAATCAACATGTCGTCAACCCTGTGCGGAGGCGGCCCAATCTTTCGCAGCGCGTCCAGTGCTTCTCTATTGCCGTGAGCCACCGCCTGTGTCCACGCATAATCATAAGACAATCGTTCACCTTCCGGCATATTGGCGGCCTGCCCGATCCCGACATAGGCCGCAACCTTCTCCGGATGGTGAAACGCATAGATCGTCCCGACAGCGCTGCCCCAGGAGTGGCCAAGAAGGACGACGCATCGTTTATTGAATCGTGTTTTGATCAACTCGACCACCTCGTCCAGGTCGCGGAGGAACTGGGCGAGGGTCATGGAATCCGGAGGAATATCACGATGGAAGGAGCGTCCCGTGCCGCGCTGCTCCCAGTTCACCACCAAAAAGTGCCGCTCCAGTTCCGAGTTGAAGGCGCGAAAGAGCGCCGCCTCGCTGGCGCCTGGCCCTCCGTGCAAGATCAGTAATGCCGGATTATGCGTATCGATGCCGCGAAACCAGACCTGTTGCGGGATGCCGCCGATGGCAACCGTCTCCATGATAGCAATGCTTCCTGGAATGATGCGTCCTCGGTCGTCCCGAAAGGGAGCGGTATGGATGCAGCCGGAGAGTGAAAGAACAGTCACGAGTGCAATGAGCGTTCGTGCCGAATATGGATGGTCCATCGTTTTGTTACATGCGGGCCACGTTATTACCGTATCTCTTTCAGCGCCCCTTCTGCTGCTTCATCCACACGTCAGCGCGTTTTTTGATCTCTTCCGGCGGCACATCTTCGATATGCGTGTGAATCCACCAATGGTTGCCGGCAAAATCTTTGACGCCCGCGCTGCGATCTCCATAGAATTGATCGCTCGGTTCTCGGACGGAAGAGGCTCCGGCTTGCAGCGCCCGCCGGTACCACCCGTCTGTATCTTCAACATACAGCGCCACCGTCGCCGGCATCGGTTTCCATTGGTCTGTGGCCTCGCCGACCATCACCATTGAGTCGCCTATTTTCACTTCGGCGTGCATCACCGTGCCGTTCGGCCCATCGAGGCGATATGTTTCCTTCGCATCGAACGCTTGCTTTACAAAGTCGATCAACTTCGCCGCTCCTTGAACAGTGAGGACGGGGGTCACAGTGTGATAGCCGTCGGGAATTGGATTGACTTTGGTCGCCATCATGTTTCTCCTTTCGGTGTAGTCATGCGCTTCATGGTCTCTTGCGATAACAGATTTCCAGGCGATTGCCGCTCGGATCTTCAAAGAAGACGGCATAGTACTGCGGCTCCTCATGGAGCGGCCCTTCGATATTTCTGGCTCCAGCCTGTCTGACGATCGCCGCCAACCGATCGACTTGTTCTCTACGGTCCACCCAAAACGCGACGCGGGATTCATTGGCCGCACGGGAGGGCGATTCGGTCACTCCGAAGAATTCTGCCGCGCCGTCGGAGTCTTCCGTTTCATAGGTATGCCAGCCTGGAATCGAAACATTGCGCGTGAAACCGAGCGCAGGCAGCTGCCGGTCATAAAACGGACGCGCCTCCGCGAGGTCGCGTACCCGCAGATCGACATGATCGAATTGACGTGACAGGTTAGACCTCCGAATAAAATTGTGCCTGCCAGAACCTAACGTCGTGTCAGCAATTCGAAGAGGTGCCCATTCGGATCTCGGAAATAAACACCCCGGCCACCGTTCCAATCATTGAGCTTTTGGTTCTCTGCATCCCATGGATGGCTGCCATACGACAAACCCGCCTGCTGCACTCGTTGAAAAATGACGTCGAATTCGTCATCACTGACGTGGAACGCGTAGTGATGAGGCTCAAACGAATCGTCTTCATCGAAATCGAGGATCAGTCTGTCGTTCACCTGCACGGGAGCGAAGTGCCCCGATGAACCCTCGTACCTGAGTCCGAAGATGTCGGCAAAGAAGCGCGCCGACTTGTCCTTGTCATGTGCGGGCACGATTGTGTGATTGAGTTCGATGGTCATGGTTACCTCATCCGATGAAATCTTTGCACGAAGTTCAAGCCACGGTTTGAAGACCGGCAACTTCCTACCCGTTCATCAGCGGATCGTGAAGCACTCATCGTCCTGATTCATTCAGGTACGCGCACAAGAAATTCTCGCACAAGCGACACGATCTCGTGGCAGTTTGTCTCCAAGGCCCAGTGTCCGCCGTCGAGCAGATGCAGTTCCGCATTCGGAAGGTCCCGGAGATACGCCCGCGCCGCGCCTTCGGGCATATAACCGTCCTGTGGACCCCACACGATGAGCGTCGGCGGCCGACGCTCGCGCAGATAGGCTTGATACCTGGGAAACCAAGCAAGGTTCTCCTTCAGCCCAGCGATCAAGTCGACGGCGATCGCACACCGCTTCGGCGTCATCAACGACCAATGGAGCTTCCAAAGATCCGGGGAGATGCGTTCGGCCAGCTCGCCACGGACATCGTTCAGAAACTCTTCTCTGAATCCCGCTTCGCAGACTGCTTCTGCGAGCTCAGCTCGGCCCTCTGATGTGGGGTTCGCCCAATACTCCTTCAGCGTCTTGTACTTCGGCCCGAGTTCATCTTCGTAGATATCACCATTCTGAATGATCAGTGCGACCGTGCGCTCTGGTGCCTTGATCGAGAGACGAAGACCGATTTGCGACCCGAAGTCGTGCAGATAGAGCACGTAGCGTCGCATACCCAATTGGGTTGTGAACCGATTGAGGAAGTCGGCATATCCGTTGAAGTCATAAGCGAAGTCATTGGGCGTGTCACTGTAGCCGCAACCCGGAAAGTCGGGCGCTACCAAGTGCCAATGGTCGGCGAGCGCGGGTATGAAATTACGGAACTGAAACGAGGAGCAAGGATACCCGTGCGGAAGCAACACCGCGGGTGCATTTTCTGATCCGGCTTCCCTGTAAAAGATACTCATTCCGTCAAGCAACATCGTACGATGCTTCATGTTTCGGGTTGTTTCCCCCATTCGATGGCTACTCGCATGAATAATATTATTGCTTCATCGCATGATCTTCTTCACGAAGAGTCGCCAATACAGCTCGGGAAGTGCCTAGAGAGGTGAATGTGATCGCGTGGAAAGACATGATCTGTCTTTCGTTCAGGATTCCCGAGGCTTGAAACCAGATCGTTAACAACGACACGTCCGGTTCCGAGCAATTTGGACGGAGCTGTCATCAACGGATTTAAGAGACGGTCGACGAGGGGATCGAGCGCCTCACGAGCTTCGTGCATGTCTTCGGCGGTTTCCCACAGGGGCAGTCTCAGAAACCGCCCGCCACCGACCTCCGTCACGACAGTAGACAGAGAGACTGCATCGGACAGCTCCCGATCCACATGGGAATCGAGAGCCGTTGCTGATCGATCAAAAATGATAGCCGATGCCACCGGCAACGATGTGCACGTTATAGTCATAGGACATGGAAAGTGGACTTCCCGCGATAGTGAGGTGTTCGATATTCGCGTAATTGTATTTCCACTCCGTGAACAGTGAGAGGTTTTGATTCACGCGATACCGAATCCCGGCTTGGGTGTTCAGTCCTACATGTGTGCGGGTATCGGAATAGCCGCCGGTTGCAAGGTGGGAAAAGAACAAACCGAGCCCCACTCCGGCATAGGGTTCGAACGCCCCTGCTTGATAACGGACTAAGACGACCACCGGTGCCCATGTCAAGACACGATTGGTCAGCCCTGACAGCGTAGTGGTGGTGCCTCCTATAGTTGTTCCTTGCTGCTTAAGATGAGGCGTGGCATTGAATACCTCGGTTTCTAGGCCCAGATTGAACCTCCCAAACTTCACCTGATCAAAATAATATCCGAGTTTCGCTCCATACATCAGGGAGTTTTGCAGCGCGAGGTCACTCCCGCCGACTTGATCGCCGACTCCACCCCACGTCACGTTGCTGGCGTCATGAGGCATGTGCGCTCCAATTTGACCTGCAATATACAGTTCTGCCTGTACGGGACGGCTGAAGAACAGCAGGGCGAGCACTCCCATGATCACAGGACTCCATCGAGTAACAGCCCATAAACGATCCATCTTGCACCCACTCTTTCTCCGGCCTTCCGATCAGTAGCGATCCAATCAGTAAGCCAGGAACTTGAGGTTGAAGGAGGAAACCTTCGACGGGTCAAGCGCTTCGACAGCCGCCGATCCGCCTTGCGCGCGATCAGGAAATTCGCGTGCGCGACATAGCACTCCATTTCCACAAAGCCGTCGATCGTGTCTCCATCCCGGCCGCACGGCGCCTGCATCACACCTTCCAGCGACACCATTGCACCGGTAATAACTTTTTTCATTTCATTTCTTCACCGCAATTGATATCCGGTCAGCTCGACCCTGTGCTCTTTGCGCCCCTCCCGCGCCGCGCCGCTTCAATGGCGGCAACGTTGATCTTTTGCATGGTCATCATCGCATCGAACGCACGTTTGGCCTCATCGCCACCTGCCGCCATCGCCTCCATCAGCACGCGTGGGGTGATCTGCCAGGATATGCCCCACTTGTCCTTGCACCATCCGCACTCACTTTCTTCACCGCCATTACTCACAATGGCGTTCCAGTAGCGGTCGGTCTCCGCCTGATCGTCGGTCGCGATCTGAAATGAGAAGGCTTCATTATGCTGGAAGGCGGGACCGCCATTGAGACCGATACAGGGAATGCCGGCGACGGTGAACTCCACCATTATTACCTCGCCCGCCTTGGTGGAGGGGTTATCGCTCGGAGCGCGGTAGATTTTGCCCACGGCGCTGTCGGGAAAGGTCGAGGCGTAGAAACGCGCAGCAGCCTCCGCATCCTTGTCGTACCACAAGCAGATCGTGTTCTTGGCAATTGTATTCTTGGTCATAGATTGTCCTTTGGATTCAGAGAATGTGGATACCTGCTCTCGTTCCCGCTTCGTGCCCTACGCGTCCATGGGGTTTCGAGACGCCACTTATTTTTCTATAGTCATCCGCCGGCACGGTTTTGAACTCGCTCTTCTTGATCGAACTCTGGGAGATGTTCTTATCCATGCTCTGCGAACGTTGCCAGCTCACGCATGCTGTGTTCAAAGCGTGCTTTCCAGTCCAGCTGTGAAGCAAAATGTGCAGGGTTCTCCATCGACTGCCGATAGAGTTGGACGGTCGATCGTGCCCATACTTTAGCGGCCGCTTCACCGTCCCGAGCACACAGCATGGTCAACCGCATTTGTTCGCTCATCGAACTGCCACCGGTTGTCCCGAGTGCATGGACTTTTCATGGGGCGACAACAGCGACCCTTGTGCAAGGACTCGTTCTTCGAATTGTTCCGACACCTCCGGGCAGTACAGCGCCGCGCCTGTGGCATAGGTGTGTGTTCGAATTTGTTGGTCAGGTATGATGAAGAGACCCTGGTATCCAAGCCATCCAAAGACCCATTCATCATCCTCGACGACGATAGGGGCATCGGTACAACGCAATAATGAAGGGTCCACCACATAGGCTGCGGCGATAAGATCAAAAGGATAGAATCCGTTACGCCCAATGTCTCCTCGCCAGTAGGTAAGCCACGGTCGAGCTTGCCGGGCCACCCATTCCGCTGCTCCTCCGCGATCCGCCAGGTGGTCGAGAATAGCAGGATCCACCGTCACGTTCCGAGCGGCCTCGTAGGGGATCAACGTCATCGGCAATCCCATGCTAACCACAAGCGTGGCGGCCGCTTCATCTCCCGTAAAGTTGAAATCCCGGAACACGGGACCATGACCGAGGAATGAATGCGCGGTGCCTCCTTCGACCGGATGAAAGACATGGCCTTCGCGGCGGCCCATGACGGCGATGAGCCGCGTCACGTTGGCTTGCAGCTGAGGCCGGTCCTTCAAGGCGATTGCGACGTTCGTCAGGGGGCCGAGGGCGACTATGACGAGGGATTCTTCCTCAAAAGCCTTGCGCAATGCGTCATGCGCCTCCCGGTGAGGAATTGTTGAAATCGATCCTCCCTGCCGCAGAGGTTCGGACGCTCCCCGGTATACCGGGATCGTACGTGGTCTGCCTTTCTCAAGCAGACGTATCAGATTGCGAGTCGTGCGGTCTGTTTCACGAAGGGATGCATTGCCGAAGACGGTGGACACGCCGACGATGTCAACGGTGTCTTGTTGGGCCAGCAGCAGAATCGCAAGACAATCGTCGGGATCGGTGCGTCGGCCTTGTCCGCAGGCTGCATCGGTATCGATCCAAACGCGGATAGGCGGAGCGGCAAAGGAGTTGGCCGGATACAGTGGAATCGGCTCCGTCGGCAGTTCGCCCGTGCGCCATGCTGTGACGGGTATGGCGAGAGAAATCAGCAGGACCGCAATGGCGAGGATGACCAATGCAGTCATCATCCACAGCGTATTGCGGACGAGAAAGAAGAAGCTGTGCATGTTCTGTCATCTACAGTGCGACCGCTGTCACGAGCGCAATGAAGCTGACCATCGCCAAGACGGCCCGCGCCACATGCGAATACTCCCAGCGATCGCGCAATTCGGTCCAATCCATCTCCCGAAGTTCAGAGCCTTGTTTGCCGAAGGAGAAAAATCCGAAACCCACTTTCCCGAGACGTTCATTTTTGATCCAGACCTTGTTGATGGGATGTGTGAATATCCAGTACACCGTATGCATGCCGATCAAGCCCATCAAGGCCACAAGGGTGAGCCAAAACTCCAATGTGCCCTTCGGGGTAAACAACAGAAGAACGACGATCGCCATCAGGCCCCCGGGGACTTCGCCCACGGCTGAGCCGATAGTAAACCCGGGATAATAGACAGGCTGAACAGCTTCATACGTCTCCTTCGTCAGCCGTCTCTTGCCGGGAAACTCGAGCGCGTGGGCGAGTGACAACGCCATCGCGACGCCGACGAGAACGACCGTGACAACCTGTAATATGTGGAACACCGCAGTACTCCGATACGCACAATCAATCAGCGATCCTTTGTCGATCCAACGCGCAGAATCCCTAGGGCTGCTGGATAACTTGAGCGTATCGGAGCTTGTCCTGATGGCGACTTATCGATACCTCGCATGGTTCATAGTGACCGGCTCCTTGATGGCAACCAACTCCACGCACGAGTCGATCAAACCTTGACACATCGATATCGGCATCCGACCGCAGTAACGACTAGGCGGGACAACCTGTCGCGTGGCGAAATGAGGAAGACAGGTTTCTCTTACTCGCGTATCTCATTTAGGAATCGACGGCGATCGCTCAATCGGAGGGCCAGCGGGTGGAATGGGTTCGGGTTTTGGAGGTGGAACGGGAGAAGGAGGCAATGGTTCAGGTTGCGGAGCAGGAATCGGAGACGGGGGGAGCGGCTGGGGCTGCGGCGAAGGGGCCGGAGGGATCGGTTGTGGCGGTAATGGGTCGACCACCCCGTACGGTTCGGAAACAGCCGCAACCGAAACCGATGACGTAACCCCCAGAAGGATGATCACGCACATGGTCCTTATCGCTCGGCGAATCATCTCATCATTCCGTTTCTGACACTGATGAATCTGGACCAGCTCAGACCCAGGGCATACGTTTCATGAACTCGCTTCAAGCATGGCTGCGGGAGGGCTGTTCACGTGGCGGAGGATCAACACCTGCTCATGAATCCTCCTTGCCTCCGAGGCAACAAACCTCCTGCCTCGTGCGCAGCCCTCGTGAGGGCATCAGTGAGGACAACCCGGCCGCCTCTCTTACGGCGGGTCTAGGAAGTGCTC
>LVWS01000031.1 GCA_002083365.1 Nitrospira sp. SG-bin1
AGTTCACGGCAAACGGCTCAGGGTCGCTGCTGATCGACCCTCCGTTCACATGAAAGGTGGTCGTGCCGGTTCCCTGAATGCGGATTTCGCATTGAGCCGGTTGAGTCGTGGTGCGAGTGTTGTACTGCATCACACCTTCCCCAACCCATTGGCCATCATCCTCCCTGCGCCGGAGCGGGACGGTCGCCTCAACATAGGCATCGAATCCATTGGAACTCATTTGCATGCCGAATTGAGGATGCATAAAATTCATCGGTTCCTGAACAATGTGTGACTTGAATTCAAGGACATAAGCCGAAGGGGCTAATTCCCATTCTCCATCCTTCTCTTCCGCCACTCCTGCACGGGAAACGGCCTTGACCCGGAACCCACTATGTGGGACCCGCGTTCCCGGCGCTCGATAGGTGAACGTGGCAGGTCTGCTGATCTCCGATCCTTCCTCCCTCGGCGACACACGGCCATTGCCCTCTCTGGGCCGCTCTTTCACCTCCTTGAATTTCGCTGGTACGAGTGCTTGGTCTTTTTTCGTACGCAGTTCGGTCTTGACGGGCGTCGATGCATTCGGCTCGAACTTCTTGGTTTTCGTGGGGGGATTGAAGATAATCTCCACGCAGGTGTTGGCTGTGGTCCATTCACCTTCAGCAGCCAAGTAGAACGGCCCGGAGAATATCGTCACGGCCAACAGCAATGTGTTCATCGCTTCACTTTGGCCTTCACTTGCCAGCGCAGAATCCCATTCCGAGACCGACCAATTTAAAAATTGCGACGGCATGCCTCCCGTCCGACGATCAGGTACGAACCGGACATGCTGCCGCTGATGCGCAAACCTGGTCGGCGTATTCGTCCCTCCCTGCCCGATCACCAACGACGCATCGAGGTCGACGTATTGCAGCATGGCATCATCACCAACGCGGCCTTTCAAGGTGGCGTGAATGCTTCGGGCGTTGTACTCCGTTCGCACGCCATTGGAATAGTTGATCGTCTGGTCCACCACGAGCGTAAATTCATAATCCCCTTCGACGGCATAGGCTCCTACCTCACCGGAGTCGGCTGAAGGACATTTCCTGGCATAGCCGCCGTTGATGAGCGAGAAACCTTTGCGGTCGCCGGCCGTTTCTTGTGTGTTGCCTTCCTCAATTCTCCATTCCCGTGATTTTCTGCCCACCGCATCGGGAGGAATGGGGATGTTCACTGAGCCCTTCGTGATGGTATACCTCTCTCGTTCACCTCCTGGCGCCATGGCCTGCGCAAGTTGAAACGAGCTGTCGGATGGCCCTGCGGCTAAGATGCGGCGAGGTGCGTGATGGGGCTTGCCGAGGCTGTTCTTTCGTCCGGACGCTGGTGAGGGGCAATCGGCGACGGTCGGACCGAGTTGTGCCTTGAAGTTGTCGAACAACTGCTGATCTAATGTTTGCGCAACCGACTCGGCCTGTGGGCCAAGCAATTGCTTGAACGACTTTCCATCTTTTCCGAAAAACAGCTGCGTACTGCCAAGGCCCTGAACAATTTTCGTCAAGGCATCGCACGGGCCTTTGACGTCTTTGAATAATTGCAGCGACTCCGGGTTAACCCGCACCTTCTTCCACTGGCCCTGTTCATTCGGTCCCGGTTCGAGGGGAGGCAACTGAATCGGCGGTGGGCCCTGTTCCACCGACTTCGCAACCGCCATAGCCGGCCCACTGGGTGGCACAGCTGATGTTGAATAAGCTTTCTTGGGATTGTACTCAGGCGGATTCGACAAAGGCAGGTGTTTGTCGCCACTGCAACTGACACTGAACAGCATCGTGGCAAGAACGATCAGTAATTGCAGGCCTCGCTCATGCATCGGTGTCACCTCTCTCCCGCTTGCTCTCCAACTCCTTCCACTACCTCCATGCTGAGCCATTCCAAAAACTCCTGATTCCTGGCGTTGAAGTCCTTCTTTATCCCGGTTCTCGTCGGCATGTTGACCGATTCCAAAATTCCGAAGAGATCATCGTGGAGCGCGTCCGTAACTCCTCCGCATGTCCAGGAGCCTTGCTCATTCGATGTGGTGAACCCAAACTGAACATCCATGGACTCGCTCTTCGGGTTGACATGTGCCGTCACAAGCCAGTGCTCAGTACGGGACGCCGATCCGCACGTTCCATATTTCACATGCCGGACTACCATGGGGCGAACCAGGTTGATTTCTCCACGAAACATGCCTTCGGCGTGCGGGACCGGTTCAAGCAGGATCTCGAACTGCACGGTGCCATCGAACTGTGCAAAGCCGCCCTTCGCCTTGAGGGACTGCGGATCAGCCTGAATCCGATTGTGAAACCGGAGCCGCAGGCCTGAGTCCGCCAATTCCCATTCTCCATCCTGGGCTTCTGCGACTCCTGCACGGGAAATGGCCTTCACCCTGAATCCACTGTGCCGCATGCGCGTCTCCCGTGTCCGATAGGTAAACGTGGCGGGCCGGTCGCGTTCAGACTTCTCCTCCCTTGGGGTCACAGTGCCATTCCCTTCACGTGGCCGCTCTTTCGCTTCCTTGAACTTCGCAGGGACGCTGGCTTGCTCCTTGTTGGTCCGCAGTTCCGTCTTCACTGGGAACGATCTGTTCGGAGCAAATCTCTGCGTCTTCGTGGCCGGGTTGAACACAATGTCCACACAGGTATTCGGGTGGTTCCAGTAGTCTTTGGCGTGGGAATACACTTGACCTGAAAAAAAGGCCACGAGCGCCGTCAACGTTCCGAGCAATTGGGCATCTTTGATCTGAGCCTCCCCTTCAGAAAAACCCGATACCGTAATGATTCTTAATTCCTCGGGAAGACCCGTTCGCTGATTGAGCGTAAAGTAGCCACGATCACTATAGGAACGGGAATAGGGCGCAAGCTCGGTGCCGATATGCTGGAGCGTGACGGTGACCTCAAAATCCACCTGTTTGACCTTGGCATCATCATCGACCTCCCCCTTCATCAGTGTAGCGACGACGTGCCGCCGATAGAGTACTGCCTGGGTGCTACCATCTGATCCCGTGATCGCCCGCATCAGTAGGAAGGACCATTCAAACGTCCCGTCCACCATTCCCTTTCGATCGGGCCCCTCCAGGTGCGGGCATTGCTCCGCCATAGGGGCAATGACCATCTCATAGTGTTCTCGAATACCTTTCGTGGGTCGGTCCTCCTTGCCGATCCGCGTCATGGCATCCGCTGTCTTGTAGCCCACCCAACCTCGAGGAGGCTCTTCTACGCGCATCGGAGGATCGTCCACATCGTAGTCGCGCCAGTACGTGTCGGGCATGGTGGTCTGCGACAAGAGGAGCGGTTGACCAGAGGTGGTGTGTGCGAGCACGACACGTGGCGACGGAGAGCGATCAATGAAGCTGCTCTTGCGTGGCCGCACCGAGATCGGACAATCCACTGCCTCTGGGCCAAGCGACTGTCTCAGCCCCTCAGCTAGTTGCTCATCCATTCTGCGCGCGATCCCGTCGGCCTCCGGGCCCAAGGCTTTCCTGAGCGCCGTCCCCTCCTGACCTGCAAAGAGCTGCGTGCTGCCGAGACCTGGCACCAGTCTGGACAAGACCTCACAGGGGCTGGTTGCTCCCTTGAACAGCTGAAACGAGTTCGGATCGAATGGGACCTTCTTCCCTTCGTCCTTCACTTTCTGGCCTGCCTCGAGCGACTCAAGCTGGGCCTTGAGCCGTTCGAATTCGGTCGGCTTGCTTACCGTAGCTGGCGTGCTGGGTAATCCAGCTGGTGTTGTATAGACCTTTTTCGGATCGTACTCCGGCGGATTGGACGATGGCAGGTGTTTATCGCCACCGCAACCGGCGGTTAGGACTAAAACTGGGAAGATGAAGAGACGTCGGAATCGCATCCGTGACTCTTCCTGCCGGGACGGTCAAAACCGCTGAAGTGGCCGCCATGCTAGCCCACGGAATGAGATTCTTCAAGCCTGTCCGAAGCGAAAGCCTTCTATTTTCAGCTTTGCTGGGCCGTTGCTATCCAACTTGCCTTTGCGTACAATCCGGGCGGTTTTCCCACGAGGTGTCTATGCGATACCTGACATTATCGCTCCTGATCGCATTCCCTCTCACCGCCTACGCCGGCAACATCATAGACACCGATCTCATTTCGAGTAACAACTTTTTTCTGCCACCGAGCACAGAGAAAACCGTCTTCATCCAGGCCCGTAATTCCTCTGATAACCAAGAGGTCTCGCTTCACGATCTGGGTGCACGGCTGAGCGCCAAGGGATATCAGGTGGTGAACGATCCGGACCGCGCGCATTACGTCGTGCTGGCAAATATCGTCTACTGCAACATCACGAAGCCGGAGATGCCGGTGGAGGCGATGGTGGCAAGTGGCTACGGCTCGGCGTTCAATACGACCTTGGGCGCCATGCAAGGCCTCGCCAGCATGGCCAGTATGGCGGGACCGTACGGAGCGATGGGCGGCGCGGCGGCCTCGATGGGGTTGAGCGCGATTCAAGGGCTAGGGGATCTCTTCAGTTCCTCGTCGTCGGCTCCCAAAATGCCGGACGACGTGAACTATGCCTGCGTCGCCGACGTCCAGATCACCGAACAAAAGACCGGACAGCTTCCCCCCGGGATGAAAACGGGAACGGGGCAGGAGCCCGGTATCTACCAGACGAGGCTGGCCGCTGATGTGCATCAAAAGAAATTGAAAGAGGCCGAAGCAACGCCGCTGCTGCAACAAAAACTGAGCGCCGCGGTGGCAGGAAATTTCTAGTCATGACTTCGCATCGTCGCCTCACCCCTCACCCTTTACCCCTCACGATCTTGCTGTTGCTCACCCTAACAACCGGTTGTTCCAACGTCATCCGATCCGGCCTCATGAACAGCAACACCATCTTCATGGACCCCAGCACCAGTCGAACGGTCTATACCCAACTTAGGAACGCGTCCGAAAATCAACAAGTGACGTTGAACGAGGTGAATACGAAGCTGAACGCCAAGGGCTATCAACTCGTCCAAGATTCGGAACAGGCGAACTACTGGATACAGGCCAAGGTGATCTATTGCCACCAGGCCGCGGATGGGGTGTCTCCGGAACAGGTGGCCAAAGCCGGGCCCGGCGCCGGTATCAGCAGCGGAGGGACCGTGATGGCCTCGGCTGGTTCCATGGGTGACGAGTCCGGCATGGGTATGGCCGGAATGCCGGACATGAGCGCCATGATGCGGCAGGCCATGGCCATGAGCGGCGGAAGAGGGGAATTCGGTGGCATGGCCGGGTTTCCCGGTATGCAGGCGCAGCCCAAAGAAGACGGCGTGACCTACCTGTGCGTGGCCGATGTCCAAATTACCGACCGGAAGATCGGCAAATCGATCGGTCGGCCGACCGGCAGTCAGTCATCAGGCGGCGCGAAGGTGCAACTGATGCGAATGGTCGGCCACGTGCGGCAAAAAAGTTTAGATATCCCCGAAGCCACGCCAATCGTCCAAGAAAAAATCGCCACCGGGATTGCAGGACTGTTCTAGCCTCGATCTTTGTTCGAGGTGCATCGATTTGTCTTGGTGAAAGGCGGGAATCTCAAGTTTTGGAAAATCGTGAACGCCAATCCAGACAAGGCCTATTCTTTCTTCATGAGCAAGAACTGCTTTGTTGTTTTCGACAGTGAACCACCTGGCGGATACCGGGCTAACTTGCCGCCGGGCGACTGGGACGGCCCATTCAAATTGCCTGTCCCTTCACAAAACAGAGTCGTAACCATCTTCGGTCGTTCGCCTGAATATCAGGCCGCCCAAGAAAATTTCATCGAGAGCATTCATGGGTAATTCATTGCCTCTTTCGCTTATAGCTGCTTGGGTCATCTTTTTTGGTTTCGTTAACACTCATCAGCGCCATGCAATGAATTTTCGTGGTGCATCGCAAGGCTATCTCCTCGCTCTTCAAGCATCGGTGCTTCTTGGTAGCTTGGTAGGTCTTGGTCTCTTGGTTTACTACTTCATGCAGGTTGCATGGTACTGGCCCATCGTATTGTTTGCGGCTGGTAGTTTGGCAGGCGGGCTTTTATTCGGCTTGCTTGATGCCAAAATTGATCAGCTCGGCATGAGTATGGCTGCCTTTGTCGGCTGGCCTGCCTCAGCAGCATGGGCATACCTCATTATTCATGACATCCACCCCTAACAAACGCTTCGAGAGGTATGCTCCTCCATTAAGCTTCGCCTGCTGTGTCAGCGTTCTTCAAGCTGCACATTAGGCCGCATGGACCTCACGCTTATGCTAAATACCAACTGTCTGCTCGCGGTTGCTGAAGATCGGCCAGAGGCCTGGCCATCCGCACGTTGATTGCTGCACATCGATCCAGGCGTGTCAACGTCCCTGTTGCAGCAATCTCTAGTTCCGAACGTCAACCGTATTAAATAGTCCTGTACTTGTAACTTATTGAAACGCTTAACGGGTAAGGCGTATTGTTCGCCAACTATTCTGGCGTATTGCATGGGCAAAAATGCGCAGATCAGCTCCTAGGCAGATCGGTCTAAACACTGTTGGGGATCTTTATGAATGAGCAGCTTGCATATACATTGGCTGCCGCGTCCGTTGGGTTCGCTGCCGCCGCTTTCTTTTGTGCTGGCACTGCGCTACTGAGGCACAAAACTATGGTCGTCCTCGCTACTTCGTATTGGGACTATAACAAGGAACATGCGATCGCAATAGTTTCTCAATCAGCTCAGTACGCAGTCGGGGGACTACTTCTACTCGTTTCGTTTCTTATGCAAGTTGTGGCAGCTCTAGCATCCCCAACCAATCTGCTATCACTACATCCAGTTCTTGCAAACGCCTACATTTTTGTTCTTGCAATTCTACTTCCAACTGGAGCAGCAGCTTTCGGTCTCTATAAGCTATTACTCCGCTGGCGACTACCACTACTATTGCAAGAGTTAGAAGAAAATACGAAGGCATCATCATGATGATCTCTGACCCCTAACTCGGTGGGCGAAGAAGGAACAGGCCCCCGCCGCATCACCACGATTGGGGCGGGGCGTTCTACATTCTGAAAAGCGAGATTCACTTTCTCTGCGATGGGGAACGTCTACGTCACCACCGTGGGGGCCTAGTTGTTCACTTGATCCGCATAAAGGCCCGTACTAAATGGTCCTGCAGCCGCAATGCATTGAAACGATACGGTCATGGCGTATTATTCGCAAACAGTAACGCCGTATTAGACGGATAGCAATGGCAGACCGGGCACTTATGCGGATCCGCCTAAAAAAGCTGGACGTCTTCGGCAAAACGGTACAGGCTATGTATATCCAGGATCTAATCGAAAAGGTTGTTCGTCTTAGAATCTTCTACGACCGAAATCTCCACACCGACTCAATGCGTGGAAACGTGATCATTCTGTCCTCTGTTAGTCACGCTCTCCTGTCGGAACTGATCGAGGACGATCACTCAATCAGAAAGGAGGCACTCAACGGATTGCGAGCCGGAAGATCGGGGCACAGCGACTTCTATCGCGCGATCAACTCCGCGCTGCTGCTTGGCATAGTTCGAGAGTCAACAGCGAGAGGTCTTCATCTGTTGCGTAAGCTTAGAAATGATTTGGCGCACGGTGTCGCACTAATGGGGGACGATGCAGAAGTCTCCCAACGTATTCAGGCTATCTCCGAAGCGCTGAGTGCTGTTCCGAACGATGAGCCGAAGTGGGTTCTCCACGGTGTTGGTATCAAGTTGATTCACGGCATTTGTTACGACTACGCGGAATCTCACGGCTCGAGCAGAGATGCCGTGATCGCCGAATGGGAGCCAATCCGAAGACGAATCCTGAGTGAGGGTGTCTGAAGGCTCTTTCTCTGATCGCCTCGTTGAAACGGCAATAAGCATGCTTGTCGTTGTGTATACGGACAGCGATGGGCAGGTTCCACTCTTATGCGGATCGGCCTGAACATTGTTGGACGGTGCCAAGGAGAAACCGATGAAGACGAATGACTCGAAGGGCTCACGTGCTTTCCCTTTACGGGAAGCATACCCCTTCGCCGAAAAGCATGGACTCGGGACCGAATCGCGACAGATCCAAGACCTAGACCCGACATGGGACCGCCCGTATCGGACTACTGTCCGTCGTGGGCTCATGATTGACTTGCTTGTACGGAACCAGCTCTTTCAAGCGTTCAAGGAAGAGCACTGGCCATATGGCCTAACACTGCGCGGTGAGAAGGAAGCACGCAGATGCGTCAAAATTAAGGAAGAATTTGAGGCATTTCGCGACGGCACCAGTTCACCACCTCCTGAGTCTGAAGATGGAGGTGAAGTCGCGACCGAGAGATTTGCCCTTGAGGCTCATCTTCGCGATTATCTTGCTAGGGCACCTAACATCATCGAGCCCGGTCTCCGTCTCTACTCCGCCGGTGAAAGCGAAGGAGTGGAATTTACCGTGGACGACGGCCGTATTGACCTTCTGTTTGTCGATCGTGAAAACAAATTCGTTGTTGTCGAACTGAAGCTCTCCCGGGGGCGCAATAGAGCGTTAGGTCAGCTTCTCTATTACATGGGGTGGGTCGACACCAATCTCGGTAATGGACCCTGCCGCGGGATGATTATCGCGCCGGAGATAACCGATGATCTCGTCACCGCCGTTGCACGTGCGCCCGGTGTGACGCTGTTCTCTTACCGCCTCAACTTCACGCTGCAAAAGGCGTCGCCGTGACCAGCCCTATAACAACGCGCTGCGTCGGATATGGGTATGAACAGCGAGTCCTCAACCGAAAGCCCACGGGGTCGTTAGGTAGCATAGTACACAATCTCCAGCTTTGTAGAAGGCAGCGAGGTCATGGCGTTCCCGATCAGCATGGACCCGCATTGAATGTGGTCGAAACACAGGTGACGGTGTTGGCGTCGAACGAAGCGAGGCAAAGCTACGGGATCACTTTGCAGCAGGGCGAAGAGGGAACAGGTTCTCTGCCGCGAGGAGCGTGGCTGCAGTACGTCTTTGGTGTGAAAGCAGTAGTTCATTTTGCTTCGCTATCGTCAGAAAAGGTGCCGAACCATGCGTTCTAGGTGACCGCAAGCGGGCTTGCACTCGATTGCTTAAAACCTGAACGGGAGCGTTAGACCTGAAAGGAAAAGATCAATGTTGCTGCGAATCGACACGAAGTCGAGCTTGGCTACTCGCGTAAGTGGGGAGCGCCTCAAAACCTTTGGACTGGACGAACGCGGCTTCCAAGACGTTCTTTTTCGATCTCTTGACCGCCTTCTGCCCGACGAAGAGCTTCTCATGATTGCCCAATCGCGCCATTGGCAGGAAGAGCCTGACCTGCTGGCGCTAGACGAGCGTGGCCGCCTGTACATCTTCGAGATCAAGGTCTGGGAATCACGATCGGAAAACCTCCTCCAAGCGTTACGCTATGGCCAACTCTTCGGCGCCTATGATTACGGTGAACTCGACCAGCTCTTCCGAAAATTTGACGAAACAGGACGGTCGCTGGCAGACGCTCATCAAGCAGCGTTCGGCACAACCCTGAGTGAAACCGAATTCAATCGAAAGCAGGTCTTTGTCGTTCTAACCAATGGCTTGGATTTTCGCACGCGCCAGGCAGTTCAATACTGGCAATGGTCAGGGCTTGAAGTCCGGCCCTGGATCTACCGCGCATATGCTGATCGCGACGGATCCCTGCTCCTAGAGATCGGACGGTTCGCCGTTCAGGATAACCCTCACGAGGACGTTGCCGCTGGCTTCTACATACTGAACACAAACTACAGCAATGACCCCGCCGATCACGAAGATATGCTCCAAAATCGAAAGGCCGCAGCGTATTTCTCGCCGTGGAAGTACAAAATCGAACGCCTTGCGAAGGGTGACACGGTGTTCCTCTATCAGTCTGGAGTTGGAATCGTTGCGATGGGGCGTACTTCCGGAAGGCTGGAGAAGGCCTCGTACCACGGAGAGCCGAAACACAAGGACGAGGAATACTTCAGAACCTTGGAGCGGTTTCAGCGAATCGATCCGCGCGGTCGGGCACTCGCGGGTCAACACCGGCGTTATGGTGCAATGGAGAAGGTAGCGCTTGAGTAAAGTTCCATTCCCGGTTGAGGCAGTCGGCGAGTGGACTGTTTTTCGACCGTTCACCGCCCCTGGGATGTTTGCCTATCGGCACATTCAGGCAGATGGCCTTTGAACTTCCCAGACCATGCTGGCGGCGACATGACGCCCGAGCAGAGGCGTGAGGCCCTTGAGCGCGCCGTAACTTTGCACCGTCCACTCCCGCTCCGATCCCTAGACGGACACGCCTACGCTTGGATTATGAGGACTACCACTAATGGCTATGCACAATCCTCCCCATCCCGGGGAGTTCATTATCCAGGTCTATCTGGAGCCGAACAATCTGAGCGGCCGCGAACTGGCTGGGAAGCTCGGTGTAGCTGCCTCAACGCTGAATCGCATTCTGACAGGTACGAGCCGTATCAGCCCTGAAATGGCGCTACGCCTGTCCAAGGGCGCTTGGCCGTTCTCCGGAGAGTTGGTTGGCCATGCAGTACAACCACGATCTCTGGCACGCCAAGCAGCATGTGAAACTTGGCAAGGTCGGAAAAGTCCGGCTCACAGCGGCCTAACCGTTGCTTCGAGGAGGCACCGACATCATGAGCATTCACCCATTTGTCCTGAGCCCCGATCAACATGAGCCCGTATTGAATGTTGTTGGAACGCAGGTGACGGTGTTGGCGTCGAACGCGGCGACGCAAAGTTACGGGATCACCTTGCAGCAGGGCGAAGAAGGAACAGGTCCTCCGCCGCATCGCCACGATTGGGACGAAGCGTTCTACGTCCTGAGAGGCGAGATTCACTTTCTCTGCGACGGGAAAGCCTACGCCTGCACCGTGGGGACTCTCGTGCACGTTCCCGGAGGAACCGTGCACGGCTTTCGTTATGGAGCCGGTGGTGGTCAGATGCTCGAGATTACAGGAGCCGGCGCGCGAGCGGCTCAGATGTTTGCGGCCATCGACAAGGAGATTCCCCCCGGCCCACCGGATGTTCCCAAGCTGCTTGATGTGCTGAAGCGTAACGGGGTCACTGTTGCGGGGTGACCACACTGCGCACTTGACGGCCACGCGTCTGCCCTCCTGCGGATCGGTCCAAACAGTGTTATGCTTCACGAAAATCGAAGGTCAACACAATGAGCACGAAAGACTTATTAGATGAGGCAATGATAGAGAGCTTGGATGGGCCGGATAAGAAGCTCGATGAAATATGGGCTGAAGAAGCGGAAAAACGACTCAAGGCTTATCGAGATGGAAAACTCAAAGGCGTCTTGGACTATGAGGACTACCACTAATGGCTATGCACAATCCTCCCCATCCCGGCGAGTTCATTATCCAGGTTTATCTGGAGCCGAACAATCTGAGCGGCCGCGATCTGGCCGGGAAGCTCGGTGTAGCTGCCTCAACGCTGAATCGCATTCTGACAGGTACGAGCCGTATCAGCCCTGAAATGGCGCTGCGCCTGTCCAAGGCGCTTGGCCGTTCTCCGGAGAGTTGGCTGGCCATGCAGTACAACCACGATCTCTGGCACGCCAAGCAGCATGTGAAACTCGGCAAGGTCGGGAAAGTCCGGCTCACAGCGGCCTAACCGTTGCTTCGAGGAGGCACCGACATCATGAGCGTTCACCCATTTGTCCTGAGCCCCGATCAACATGAGCCCGTATTGAATGTAGTCGGAACGCAGGTGACGGTGTTGGCGTCGAACGCGGCGACGCAAAGCTACGGGATCACCTTGCAGCAGGGGAGGAAGGAACAGGCCCTCCGCCGCATAGTCACGATTGGGACGAAGCGTTCTACGTCCTGAAAGGCGAGATTCACTTAACCCTGCGACGGGAAAGACTACGCCTGCACCGTGGGGGCACAAAATTGAAACGATCAATGACTGGTGG
Organism: Nitrospira sp. SG-bin1; assembly: GCA_002083365.1. NCBI lineage: Bacteria > Pseudomonadati > Nitrospirota > Nitrospiria > Nitrospirales > Nitrospiraceae > Nitrospira > Nitrospira sp. SG-bin1. The sequence continues at coordinate 11,852 of LVWS01000031.1, forward strand.
TATCCGCAGTCCGTTGAATGGGCAATGTACTCCTTCAAGGGCAGGAGGTAGAAAGGAACAAAGGGTCTGACCCGTATTTCCTCACGATCTTATGCGGATCGGCCTAAAAACATAGTTAGGCAGCACAATCATGCCATTTTTAGCGCGATCTGCCAGCGACATCGAGGCCAACTGGAGTACAGGGGCCCAATCGATTTTTCGCCCGGAAACCCGGTACCCAGATTTGAAAAGGTGCGGCACTGGTCACATTTTGCAAAGCAGTACCTGTTGGCGTCCGAGTACCTACGTACCAGAGACGTTCCTCTCCTGTTGCCTTGGTTCCAAGTTACCGGTCATGCAATAGAGTGTTCAGTGAAAGCATTTATTTGTGCTGTTGAGGAGCACGTGCCTAAGTCCCATGATTTAGTAAAGCTGTTGGATACTGCTCTCGCATCAGGATTGCTTGCATGCAGGGATGATGTAGTTCACGTGATCGAGATCAACCATATCTACAGTCGGGATCTTCAAAGCCAAACGCGTTACAAAGCAAGATTTCCAACAGACAGATGGGAACCGATCAGCGCTTCAATTCTAGAACAGCAAGTATTGGCTCGAATCGTAAACGACTTTTGCAGACAGGCGGCTGACGCCAATGAGTGTAATGAGAGACCTCGCAGCTAACGTCTTTCGGTGGAAAGCACATATTTAGAGGTCATTTCTTGACCTTGCACTTCCTTCGGCAATCAAGAGAGAGAGAGAGTTGGCAAACTCAAGAACTACCCCACCAGCATCGTTTCTCCATGGCCTGGTTAACGCTGTTGTTGCCTTTCTATCTCGCATCATTCTGATATTTCATATATATTCTCCACATGAGCGCAACTCCCCTTACCCGTGACGAGGCGATTAGGCGGCTTCACACTGTTGAGTCCGAGATTCGGAGCCTGGGTGTTCGTCGGCTGGCGCTCTTCGGGTCCGTGCTTCGTAACGAGGCTCGCCCCGATAGTGATGTGGATGTGCTTGTCGAGTTTACCCCGACCGAGAAGACATTCGATCGCTTCATGGCGCTGGCGGATCTGCTCGAAGACACGTTGCAACACCGGGTTGAAGTGATCACCACGGAGTCCCTCTCACCGTTTATCGGGCCACACATCTTGGCCGAGGCAACGGATGTCCTTCGAGCCGCGTGACTATCTGCGGCATATTCTCGCGGAAGTCGAGTACCTCCTCGATCAGGGTCGGACGCTAACCTATGAGCGATTTGTAGCCGATCAGACGCTGCGGCGTGCGTTCGTGCGCAGCTTGGAAATTATTGGCGAAGCAGTGAAGAACCTGCCCGATGAGTTCCGGGCATCGCATCCCGAGGTTGCGTGGCGTCCGATCGCTCAGATGCGCGACCGCCTGATCCACGGTTACTTTGGAGTGGATTATCAGCTTGTATGGGATGTGGTGTCCAAGAAGCTTCCGGAATTGAAACGTAGCATCCAGCGGATCCTCGATTCACAGTAACTCCTCCGCGCAACAACTCGCATCCATGGTGCCGTAAATGCCGAAGCAGCTCCTCACGTTTCATACTGCGATGGAGGCTTCCTCAAAATTTCAACCGGCAGCCCCTAACGCCTCCTGACGATTGAGTTCCAGTGCTTCCCGTAGCGTGACTCGGAGCGTCTCAACCAAAGCCTCTCGGCTTCGTTCCTGACAATTTACACCTGGTACTTCCTCGATCCATCCTATCCACCATGCTCCACACGCCCGCCTCGCATGTGGCCCATCCAAGGAAGATCCCCACCGGCATCGCCGGACTGTTATAGGTCTCTTCGCTCAACTCCGATACTCTCACCGTTTTGCTTCCTACCTGTTATACTGACCCATTCCTTTATTCACTTCGAGAGTGATCGCCATGAGCTCTCCGACCTGGGACGAATTCGCCGAGCTTGCGCTGAAACGCATTGCGGCCTCAGGCGCCGAGTACGGCGATATCCGCATTCAGGACAGCCACACGGAACATATCGAAGGCGAAGATCGTCGAATCGCCACGGTTCGGGATGCCAGAGACATGGGCTTCGGCGTGCGCGTGTTGTATCACGGCGCCTGGGGGTTTGCGGCAAGCTCGATCTTGTCGCTGGAAGAAGTACCGCGGATTGCTGATCTGGCCGTCGAAATCGCCAAAGGGTCCGCATCGGTGGCCCTGGAAAAAGTACGATTGGCGCCGGAACCGGTTCATCGTGAGCGCATCGTTACGCCGTATCGCGTCGATCCCTTCAATGTGCCGTTGGAGAAAAAAACCGACTTGTTGCTGAATACGATGGAAACGTTGCACCGTCAATCCGGTATCGCACGAAGCAGCGCAAGTCTGTGGGCACGCCGGGACAGAAAATTGTTCGTGTCAACGGAAGGGTCGCACCTGGAATTTGATTTGCTGGCCGGGCAAGGGGACTGTGCCGCGACGGCGCTCCATGAAGGCCGGTTTGCCTCCCGCAGCTTTAACACGCCGCATCTTCGGAGAGGCTATGAATTAATTGAAGAGGCAGACCTTCTGCGAGAAGCAACACGCGTTGCTGCCCAGGCGATTGAAAAGGTGAAGGCCCCGGCGGTTGATGCGGGCCAGTATGACTTGGTGCTCGATCCGGAACATCTGTCGTTAACGATCCATGAGTCCTGCGGCCACCCGAGTGAATTGGACCGGGCGCTTGGGTACGAAGCCAATTATGCCGGGACCAGCTTCCTGACGCCCGAAAAACTGGGCAACTTTCGCTATGGCTCGCGGCATGTGAATTTGGTGGCCGATAACACCGAGCCGGAAACACTGGCCGCGACCGGCTTTGATGATGACGGAGTCTTGTGCCAGAAATGGGACATCGTCCGTCACGGAGTCTTCGTCGGATACTGTACGAACCGTGAAGTGGCGCCCAAGATCGGCGAATCCCGTTCGAGCGGCTCCAATCGGGCGGACGGATGGGGAAACATTCCCATGGTACGGATTGCCAACATCGGACTTGAGCCGGGTGAGGCGACGCGCGAGCAACTCATCGCCGACGTGAAGCGCGGCATCTATATCGAGGGGCATGGATCCTACAGCATCGATCAGCGCCGCTATAATTTCCAGTTCGGCGGTGACGCGTTCTGGTTGATTCAAAACGGCAGGCGCACCCATATGCTGCGGGACGTGATTTACCACGGTATCACGCCGGAATTCTGGAACAGTTGTGACGGTGTGGCCGACCGGTCGTCGCGCCGCCGATACGGCTTCATTACCTGCGGCAAGGGCCAGCCGGGCCAGTCCGGCTGGATGACGCACGCCGCCGCTCCCGCCAGATTTCGCCGCATTCAGGTGATCCGGGGAGAAGGAAGCTCATGACCGTCCTGAGCAATACTTGGCCGAAAATGACCAGTAGCGAGGAATTTCGCTTTTTGAGCGATCTGGTGCTGACCCGCGCCACCGCTGATCATACGATCGTGAGGCTTCGCGATCACCATGCCGGAACGACCAGATTTGCCAACAATCAGGTGGTTCAGAATGTCGATACCAGGCGCGGGACGTTGGCGATCACGGTCGCCTTCGGAGGACGGCATGGTACCGCCAGCACGACGGATTTCACCGCCGGGGCGATCCAGGAAACCTTGGCGCGTGCCGAGCGGATTGCTCAAGTCTCACCGGTCGATCCCGAATACCTTCCTCCCCCCCGTCCGTTTCCGTTCCCTGTCAGAGAAACCGCGAAATCGGAGACTGTGGCGGCAGGACCGGTCAAACGTCTGGAGTATGCGAATGAAGCCATCGGTCACTGCAGGATGGAGAACCTCATGGGGGCGGGCATCGTGGCGTCATCCGGGACTGCGGTCGGGATCGCGGCGAGCAATGGGTTGTTCGGCTATGAGTTACGAGGGGACGCGCGGTTCAGTCTCACGGTCCAAGTCGGAGATGCCACCGGATGGAGCGCGGCGGCGCATCGGTCGATCGATCATTTGAAAGTTCAAGAGCGGACCTTGGCGGCCATTGCCAAAGCCAAGCGAGGTCGAGACGTGTGCGAGATGCCGGCGGGGAGGTATCCCGTGATTCTGGAGCCGGCAGCCGTGGCCGGCTTGTGGGCATGGCTGATCTGGTCGCTGGACGCCAAGTCGTACATGAAAGGGACAAGCCCCTTTGCCGGCAAGTTGGGACAGGCGATCGTCGATGAACGATTGACGCTCCGGAACATGCCGGATCATGCCGAGCTCCTTGGCGAGGGATTCACCCATGAGGGTTTGCCCAGTACGTCGTCGGTGTGGATCGACCACGGAATCCTCAAGCAACTGGCGTACGACCGATTCACCGCGAAGGCCGAGGGAGTGGAGAGCATCCCGACGCTGGAGGCTCCGGCCCTGTCGATCGACGGTCTCCCCGCACAGCCGATTCAGGAGCTCATCAAGGACACGGAACGCGCGATTCTGGTGACGAACTTGTGGTACATCCGCCCCGTGAATCCTCGGGATCTCACCCTGACGGGGATGACTAGGGACGGGACGTTTCTCGTCGAAAAAGGGGAAATTCTCTCCGCGGTAAAGAATTTCCGCTTTCATGAGAGTCCGCTTCGGGCATTTCAGCACCTTAGCGGGTGGACTGCCCCGATGGAGGCGGTCAATTCGGAAACCGGGAAGATGCTGGTTCCAGCCTTGTCGTTGCCGGAGTTTCACTTTTCCAGCGTGACACGATTTTAAGATTGTCATCTTGTCATGAGGACTCCGAACCTCCTTCAGGGTCTCTCGGAATAAAAGGGTTGACTCTTCCATCCGTGAGGAGTAGGTACATCCTAGACAGAATAATAGATCCGAATGAACGGGATCCGCCCAGATGGCCCCACGATTCAACAAAGAACCCATCAACCTGATTCATCGAATTCCATCGCAAAAGCAGATCGATGAAGCGCGTCCGGTCAGCCCGCCCTACGGGCAGATTTTGCTCAACGCCGGAGCTCTATGCTGGCGCAAGGTTGTCGACCTCTTTGCATACGTGACGCGATACGAGGACGAGGGTCGTCCGCCTGTTCATAAACCCCTTGCCTTGCCTGACCACACCATGGACCGCAGTACGATCCAAGGGGACCACATCCCGTCCAATAGGGCGGGAGACCGAGTCCGCGAAGAAGAGGGGCCGACGGGTGCGACGGTCACGATTCTCCAGAAACCGACCCTCGGGTCGACGCTTGTTCAATCGGAGGAAGTCGCCGAACTGCGAGCCTGTCTGGTCGGACAGCAGGATGAGATTGCCCGGCTGACTTCACACATTCAAGAGCTCACGTCCTTGGTCACCTCTCAACAGCAGGTCCTCGTCCATCTCGGTAAAGAACTGGAAGCCGGCACGTTTGCGACGATGCCGACCGGCACGGCGGCGGCTTCCGTCAAACGGAGCCGTATCGTTCGGAAAAAGACGACGGAAAGCGAGACCGCCGATTCTCATCATGAAACTGAACGGCCGTTTCCGCACCATGAAAGCGAAAGTTCGTCCCTCAATCTGTGAGCCGGTGCCTGGGTGCTGACCGAATTTTCGACCGCTTCCTAAGCGCTCCATAAAAAGTGGCGCGTCATCTTCACGAATACCTGTTCCTCTAGCCAGGGGCGGGTCACCTCTGCTACAAGACCATCGATGATTTCCTTTCGAGTCCTGTTATGGATGGTCCCGTGGCTTGGTCTGCTGGCCATTGATCCGACCGCAGCGGCTGAACGCAATGGTTCACGGGTCCCTCTCTTCGACAACCTCGGGACTCTGCATCACCCCATCACCACGAGCTCCAAGGAGGCTCAACAATACTTCGATCAAGGCTTGCGGCTGGCGTACGCCTTCAACCATGAAGAGGCGATCCTGGCCTTCGAAGAAGCCGCGCGACGTGACCCCTCCGCAGCGATGGCCTACTGGGGCGTGGCGCTCGCATCCGGTCCGAACATCAACGCCAGGATGGACAAGGCTGCCGAGCGGCGGGCCTGGGAGGCCGTACAAAAGGCGCGCGCTCATCGCGCCCAGGTGAGCGCCGCGGAACAGGCCTATATCGACGCGATCGGGAAACGGTACGCTCCCACCGCGCAGACACGCTCGGCTCTCGATAAAGCGTATGCCGACGCGATGCGCGTCGTGTGGCGGCAGTTTCCGAACGATCCGGATGCCGGTGTGTTGTTCGCGGAAGCGTTGATGGATCTGCATCCTTGGGATTTGTGGACGGCGGCCGGAAAGCCTAGACCCGGCACTGAGGAGCTCGTGGCCACGTTAGAGTCGATTCTGGCGCGCTTCCCGGATCATCCAGGAGCCTGCCATTACTATATCCATAGCGTGGAAGCCTCTCCCGCGCCGGAACGAGCCGCGCCCTGTGCCGAACGCTTGCCCAACCTGATGCCGGGTGCCGGGCACTTGGTCCATATGCCGGCCCACATCTATGTACGACTCGGTCGATATCATGAGGCGGCTGAACGGAATGCCCATGCCGCGGAAGTGGATCGTCACTATCTGGCTGGGCGGAAGCCAACCGGCGACTATGCCGACGGCTACTACACCCACAATCTGCATTTCCTCTGGGCCTCCTTGGCGATGGAGGGGCGAAAAACCGAGGCCGTGAAGGTGGCGCGGCAACTGACGGGAACGATCACCGAAGACGAAGCGCGGAAGCACAAATGGAAGGAATTCTACCTTCCCGTCCCTTTGTGGTCGATGATCAGGTTCGGTCAATGGGACGACCTGCTGCGCGAACCGCCGCCTCCCAAGTCGCTGCGGCTGCAACAGGGGATATGGCGACTGGGACGGGGATTGGCCCTATCGGCATCGGGTCGCCTGCCCGGAGCCGAGGCTGAGCACGCGGTGTTGGCGAGCTTGGCCAATCGCTTTGGGCGCGACCGGACATCGGAAGACAAAACCGAACGAGCCCTGCTCAAGATCGCGGAACGGCTGTTGGCCGGTGAACTCACGATGAATCGGCGCCAGTACGACGAAGCCGTCAAATCGTTCACTGATGCGCTCAAATTGGAGGACGAGTTGTCCTACACCGAACCTCCGTTCTGGCCGATTCCGATTCGGCACTACCTCGGCGCTGCTTGGCTGAGGGCCGGCCAGCCCGGTAAGGCAGAAGCCGTCTATCGGGCCGATTTGGAGAAGAACCCGAAGAACGGGTGGGCCCAGTTTGGCCTCTTGCAAAGCCTCCGCGCGCAGCGGAAAGGGCGTGACGCGGATCTCGTGGAAGAGCAGTGGAAACAAGCATGGGAACATGCGGACGTCACGCTCACGGCCTCTCGGTTTTGACGGAGAGGCAGCGGACTGAAGGAGGGAGTGATGCGACTAGTCGTTGGAGTGATGGGTCCGGCCAAAGCACCGAAGAGGGACCTCGACAATGCCAGGATTCTTGGAGAATTCATCGCCCGGCGCGGTTGGGTCGTGTTGACCGGCGGTCGAGACGTGGGCGTCATGGACGCCGCCTGCGAAGGGGCCAAACGAGTCGGCGGAAGCTTGACCATCGGGATTCTGCCCACGGCCAAGGACAAGGTGTCCCGCCATGTCGATGTGCCGATCATCACCGAAATGGGCAGCGGCCGCAACAACATCAATGTCCTGACCAGCCACGTCGTGGTGGTTTGTGGACTGAGCGGATCGGGCACGGTGTCGGAAGTCGCCTTGGCGGTGAAGGCGGGTAAACCGGTCATCCTCGTCGAGGCTTCTCCCGCGGACGTGGCCTTCTTCCGCAAGCTGGACCAGCGGTTGGTGAAAGCCGCCGGATCACCGGAGGAGGCCATTGAGCTGATCATGAAGCTCATGGATGGTCGCCAACGACGGGCGCCTCGTCCTGGACAGGATACGTACGGGTACCTCCCCGTCTGAAAGCCAACGCCTGCGGACACGAACACCGGCTGAGTCTCCCACCCGCAACCTGCTGTACCGCCATCCATCTCTCATCGATTCCCGTAGTAAGATGTAAGAACTGTCGCCGTGCGACGACGATGGAGAAAAGGAGGACATCTCTATGACGACGCTCCAACGTGTGAGAATCATGGCAGTCGGGCTTGCGGTCTGTTCGGCTCTCGCGGACTGGCCGTCAAGCGGAGTTCAAGGCGCGCCCGCCACCGCGAAAGCGTACTTTGCGGGTGGTTGCTTCTGGTGCATGGAAGAGGCGTTCGAGAAGGTGGACGGAGTCGTCGCCGTGGTGTCCGGCTACATGGGCGGCACTGTCGCCAATCCGACCTACGAGGAGGTGTCGGCCGGCCGGACGGGTCACGCCGAGTCGGTCGAAGTCACCTACAATCCATCGAAAGTCACGTACCAGAAATTATTGGAGGCCTTTTGGCGCAACGTGGACCCCGTCACGCCGAACGCGCAATTCTGCGATCATGGGACTCAGTACCGCGCGGCGATCTTTTATTCAACCGATGAAGAAAAACGGCTCGCGGAAGATTCGAAGCGGGCGATCGAAACATCCAAGCGCTTTTCCCAGCCCATCGTGACCCAGCTGGTCCCAGCATCGACCTTCTATCCGGCTGAAGAGTCCCATCAGGACTACTATAAGAAAAACCCGCTCCGCTATAAGTATTACAAGTACGGCTGCGGCCGAGCCCAACGGTTGGAAAGCTTGTGGGGGAAGTCGTAGGAGCGGCGACCGAATGCGAAATTCTGTGGAGTGCTGACGGTGCCGGATCCGGTTTTCCAGAAAGTTCTTCTACCGCCATCTACAACTCACAGATCAGCAGAAGGTGCTCGGTGAACAGCATCACATTGGAGACCGCTCAAGTATGTCAGCGAGGAGGACTGGTTCTACGGCCTGGTTTTCATGATCAGGGTTCTGAGTCGTTCTCGCTGGGCCAGGCGAATGCTGGTGAACTCCAGGCCGAACTGCGTCCCATCGATCCAGCGCACAAGGGCCTGATCGACGCGGAGCGGCCATTTAAAATCATCAAGAAACAAAGACAATTTGAAGAGCATTCCGACCTTCACCTCAACTGATGATTCGGCTCTGCATCCATTCGTCGATACCTCCTGTACCGTTGCTTCGCCCTCGAAATCATCCTCGCCGAAGAAAAACATCCGACAAGAGAGGCTAATCCGTCTGCCACGCCGATCTTGCGGGTTTGGATCGATCGGCCCGAATTCACCCGATGGCTTCGATGTCACGGTGATGATCCTCTTCAAAACCAGGTTGGATCAGCCGTCTCTAGTGTACGCATCGGAATAACCTAGGCAAGCATAATCTATATTTCACCTAGGTGGACGTTTCTATCTTGTGCTCCACACGCGAAAACTTGATCCCATCTTGACGCCGGCGTCACCCTCTGCCACAAAGGACACCGGTCAGGAACACAACGAAGGAGTAGGGCGATGCGAACGGTCAGTCGGCGGATGGCGGATCTTGCCCAATCGGAAATTCGGGCGATGACGCAGGCCTGCGCGAGTATGAAGGGTCTCAATATGGCACAGGGTGTCTGTGACACGCCCGTGCCGCCGATCGTGCTCGAAGGGGCGGAGAAAGCGATCAGAGATGGGCAGAACGTCTATACCCGCTACGATGGCTTGCCGGAATTGCGGCAGGCGATCGCCGACAAACTCGTCCACTATAACGGGATTCGGGTCGATCCGGAAACGGACGTAACGGTCAGTTCCGGGGCGACCGGGGCCTTTCACTGTGCCTGCGCCGCACTCCTCAATCCCGGTGACGAAGTCATCCTCTTTGAACCGTATTATCAATACCATATCAGTGCGCTCGTGGCCGTCGAGGCTGTTCCGGTCGTGGTCCGGATGCAGCCGCCGGCATGGACCTACTCGATGGCTCGACTGGAGGAGGTGGTCACGTCGAACACGAAGGCCATCATCGTCAATTCACCCGGCAATCCATCGGGCAAGATATTCGATCGTGGAGAACTGGAGGCCCTGGCAGAGTTTGCGTGCCGGCACGATCTGTTCGTCATGACGGATGAAATCTACGAATACTTTCTCTATGACGGGCGGCGGCACGTGAGCATGGCTTCCTTGCCGGACATGGCTGAACGGACGGTCACCATCGGAGGCTACTCGAAAACGTTCAGCGTGACGGGATGGCGGATCGGGTACAGTACGGCTACACCGGCGTGGTCCAGGGCCATCGGCGCGATGAACGATCTGCTCTACGTCTGTGCACCGGCGCCGCTTCAAATGGGCGTCGCTCGCGGGATCAGAGAACTCGGCGACGATTTTTATCGAGGTTTGGCGCGAGACTATCAGCAGAAGCGCGACATGTTTTGCCGTGCCTTGGCTAAGGCGGGACTCACTCCTACGATCCCCCATGGAGCCTATTATGTCTTGGCGGATGTGTCCGGGCTTCCAGGGGATAGCGGGAAAGCGCGTGCCATGCATGTGTTGGAAACAACCGGCGTGGCCGGAGTGCCGGGAGAGGCCTTTTTCTCCGCTTCAGCGGGGGGCAACTTTATCCGGTTCAGCTATGCCAAGACCGACTCCGATCTGGAGGAAGCCTGTCGGCGACTGACGCAAGCCCGCTGGTAGAGGTTACGCCTGTGAGCGACTGTTCTTTGTCAGAAGAAGCACCCAGCAAGCGATCTGCTCGCCCATGGATCTGTGTGGTGCGTGACGGTTGGCGGTACGACTGCTTCGGCGCAACATTGCACCATCGGAGAAGGCTTCTCATTTCACGTGACGATGAGGATCTCTTTGACGCCTTTTATCAACACCGCTCCGGCACCCTAATTCATCTGCCCAAGCGATCACGCGAGGCTGTTGTCGATTCCGCGCGTGAGGAGTTTGAGTTGTCGCGTGATCCTGTCAGGGCATTGTGGGCTGGTGGCAATGATGCCGCTGTAACGGGGTTCACGGCGATTAAACGTCAGACGTCGTCCACGGCCATCGGAAATAGTGCCCCCTGCCTCCATGATGAGGAGGGTCCCTGCCGCCACATCCCATTCGTTTTCCGGCTCCAATGTGGCCACCGCCTCAATGCGGCCGGTAGCGGTCAGCGCGAGGACCCACGCAATAGAGCGGATGGGATGCTGGCTGGCAGACGGTTCCAGAGGGGCGAATCGGCCGATCTGTCGTTCCCAAGGATTCAGGGCGATGATCGAATGCGGACTGTTTCGCGCTGCTGGCGGGGCCACCGGTCGGTCGTTGAGTCGAAGACCTCCGCCCCGAGTCGCGGTGAATAATTCATCCGTGGACGGATTGAAAACACCGGCCACGACAGGCTGCCCCCGCTCGATAAGGGCGACCGAGATACAATACTCCGGCTCACCGGTGATGAACGCCTTTGTTCCGTCGATCGGGTCCACCAGCCAGACTCTCTCATTTCGAAGCCGGTCCGGTCCGTCCGGCGATTCCTCCGAAAGCCATCCGTCTCGTGGAAATGCGGCCATGAGGTGCGAATGGAGAACGTCATTCACGGCAAGGTCCGCCGATGTGACCGGCGAGCGGTCAGGTTTCTGCCTTGTCTCGAAACCGCTGCCAGCACACTGCAAAGCCGTCGCGCCGGCCTTCCGGATCACCTCGACGAGCAGGTTTCGTTCGTCGTTCCATGCCATGATGAAAGAGTAACAGGCCCACAGGCAGATGAAAAGAAACGATTGCGTGCCCGCTTGACCCGGCCCAAGAATCTGCGTACAAGCACGTCACGATGAAACTGGTCCAAAAACGGTCGAAGAAAACGGGGCTCTCACCAGGGACGCTCATTCACATCGGCGAACAGCGGACCGAACCCGTGACCATCAACCTGTTCAATTACGTCGGTGCCCGGTGCGAGGAGCATGTTGTCACGGATGTGAAGGGCCTTCAACTGCCTGCCGACGAATCTGTCACGTGGGTGAATGTCGGTGGAGTCCATAAGGTCGACGTGCTGGAAGCCTTCGGCAAGCATTTCGGTCTCCACCCGCTGCTACTCGAAGACATCGCCAATACGGACCAGCGTCCCAAGCTCGACGATTATGAGACGTATTTCTTTCTCGTGATGAAGATGCTCACGAATTCGGAGCGCGGGGATATCGTGGTTGAACAAGTGAGTTTTGTCCTCGGGCGCAATTATGTCTTGTCGTTCCAAGAAAACGGGACCGACGTCTTTCGCTCGGTGCGGGATCGGCTGAGAGGCGGCAAGGGTCGTCTTCGGCAAAATGGGTCCGACTATCTGCTGTACGCGCTCATGGATGCCGTGGTCGACCAATATTTCGCCGTCCTCGAAATGCTCGGAGAGCGGATCGAATCGCTGCAAGAACGGGTCATCTCCGACCCGAGACCGGATATCCTCAAGGATATTCACGCGCTCAAACGGCAACTGTTGTTCGTGCGCCGCGCCGTGTGGCCTCTCCGGGAAGCGATCAACAACCTGTCCCGCTCGGAATGTTCCTTTTTACATGAACCCACCAAGGTGTTCTTTCGAGACGTCTACGACCATGTCGTGCAGATCGTCGACACTATCGAGACGTTGCGTGAAATGGTCTCGGCGAGTCTCGACATCTACCTGTCCAGCGTGAGCTATCGACTGAACGCCGTCATGCGCGTGCTGACGGTCATCACGACGGTATTCATGCCGCTCACCTTTATCGCGGGCATCTACGGCATGAATTTCGAGTATATGCCGGAGTTGAAATGGACCTGGGGCTATCCGATGGCGCTGGGCCTCATGGGAATCGTGGCGGCCGTGATGCTGATCGGGTTCCGCCGAAAGAAATGGCTGTAGCCGAAACTGCTATTCTTGGACTTCCACTTTGTCCACGAAATACGTAGTGTCACCGAAACAAGTGGTCGGAATGTAGCGATACTCTTTGTAGTGTAAGATTACTCGCTTCCCCATGACCTCGGAGAGGTGCTGCGCGACCTTATCGTCCGAGATCGAAAACTGCCAAAGGACGGGAGCCGTTCCCGGCACGGTCGTCATGGCCAACTCTCCTTCATGGGTCTTACAGAGCCAGCCCTTCGTGGAAAACTTTTGAATGTATCCCGCCCGGTTTCCATCGGAATAAGACCAGTTGAACACGACGATCAGGTACGCGGCACCGAGAAAGAGCAGGAGGGTCACGAACAGCTTCACGGCAATCTCCTCGATCTATGGATGAAGGTCGGTGAACAGCCACGGCGCTTCAGCCTTCCGTCGAACTTCATAAGACTTGATGGCGCCTTCGTGCTGAAGGGTGAGGCCGATCGAATCCAGTCCTCGATAGAGGCAATCCTTGCGGAACGGATCGATCTCGAACCGATACACGGCCTCCTTCGGAGTCGTCACTGTCTGCCGACCGAGGTCTACCGTGAGCTGGTATCCCACAGTGTCGAGGACCTCCTTGAGAAGGGCCGCTACCTCCCCGGCTTGCAAGACCACGGGCAAGATGCCGTTCTGGAAACAGTTATTATAAAAAATGTCCGCGAAACTGGGAGCAATGAGACAGCGGAACCCTTGATCCAGTAGGGCCCAAGGCGCATGCTCACGGGACGAGCCGCACCCGAAGTTGTCTCGCGTCACGAGGATGGAGGCTCCTTGATACCGGGGTTGGTTCAAAAAAAACGAGGGGTCGGGCGAACCGTCCGATCGTTTCCGCCAATCATAGAACAGCCCTTCGCGCAAGCCGGTGCGCTTGATCGTCTTCAGAAACTGCTTCGGAATGACCTGATCGGTGTCGACATTGACGCGATCGAGAGGCGCGACAAGTCCGGTGAGTGTCGTGAAAGGTTCCATGCGCAATCAACTCCAGTGTCTGATATCCACAAAGTGGCCTTCGATGGCCGCGGCGACCGCCATGGCCGGGGAGACCAGGTGGGTGCGGCCTCCGGCTCCCTGGCGCCCCTCGAAATTCCGGTTACTCGTCGAGGCGCAGCGCTCGCCGGGCTTCAGTACATCCGCGTTCATCGCGAGGCACATGCTGCACCCGGCCTCCCGCCACTCAAACCCCGCTTCGCGGAACACCCGGTCCAGTCCTTCGGCCTCTGCCTGCTGTTTGACGAGCCCCGATCCCGGAACCACCATCGCATGCACGCTCTTGGCGACTTTCTTGCCCTTCGCCAAACCGGCCGCGAGCCGAAGATCTTCGATCCGCGAATTCGTGCAGGAGCCGATGAACACCTTGTCGATGGTGATGTCGGTGATCGGCGTATTGGGTGCAAGCCCCATGTAGGCCAACGCCCGTTCGGTGGCATGCTTGGTCTTCTCGTCCGACATCGTTCGGGGATCCGGAATTGTCTGATCCACACCAAGCACCATACCGGGACTGGTACCCCAACTGACTTGCGGCGCAATCCGTTCCGCATCCAATGTGACGGTCCGATCGTACGTAGCGTCGTGATCCGTGCTGAGTTGTCGCCATGCAGCGACCGCCTGTTCGAACAGCGCTCCCTTGGGAGCAAGCGGTCGTCCTTTGATATAGGCGACCGTCTTGTCATCGGGAGCGACCATGCCCGCACGAGCCCCCCCCTCGATCGACATGTTACAGAGGGTCATACGCCCTTCCATGCTGAGGGCTCTGATTGCCGAACCGGTGTATTCGATGACATAGCCGGTCCCCCCCGCCGTGCCGATCTTGCCGATGATCGCGAGGATGATGTCCTTGGCGGAACAGCGATCGGAGAGCGATCCATCCACGCGAATTTCCATCGTCAGGGGCCGCTTCTGCACCAAACATTGAGTGGCCAACACGTGTTCGACTTCGCTTGTGCCGATGCCGAACGCCAGGGCGCCGAAGGCTCCATGGGTCGAGGTGTGTGAATCGCCGCAGACGATCGTCGTCCCCGGGAGGGTAAATCCCTGTTCCGGGCCGATGACATGAACGATGCCCTGGCGGGGGTCGCTCATGTTGAAAAGGGCGATCCCGAAATCCTTGCAATTGTTTTCCAATGTTTGAATTTGAAGGGCGCTCACTTGATCGGCGATTCCCAGCCGCCGATCGGTGGTGGGAACGTTATGATCGGGCACTGCCAGTGTCGCGGCCGGTCGTCGTGGACGGCGTCCTGCAAGCTTCAATCCTTCGAAGGCCTGCGGGGAGGTCACTTCATGCACCAACTGTCGATCGATATACAGCAATGTCGTTCCATCCGGTTCGGCCCGGACGACATGCGAATCCCAAATTTTGTCGAACAACGTCTTTCCAGCCATCTGTGCTCCTGCGTTGTTATGCGAGGGCACATTATACAGAGAAGCCCCATGGTCTTGACAAGGTGCCTGTGCGTCTCTTTATGGGTCCGCAACACCTCGCTGAAACTCGTCTCATTCACCAAAGGCTCCAGCTTGTTTCTCCATAGCCTCATAAGCCTCATAGCTTGACACCCCCTTGCCTAGGCCGGTTGAAGCTTGCCCCGGTCTGTAAGACGTGTTACCACATTACGCTTGTGGACACTGGCCCCGTGAATCCTGCGCCATGGACCGAACCCCGCATTGTGGAGTGGAGTCGCCGGCTGCTGGACAGTTATCGTCATTGGACGGGACAAGACCTGATTGAGCGGGCGGCCGATTCTACCCACCAGGCACGCACGTTGTTCGAGGCCTCCTTTGTCGTTGTGTCGCATGGCTTGGAGCCGGATCCGATTCTGAACTATGGCAATCGAATCGCCTTGGACCTGTGGGAACTGCCTTGGCGCCAATTCATCACGACGCCGTCACGGCTCACGGCCGAGGCCGATGATCGGGCTGAGCGAGAAAGGATGTTGGAAGGAGCGAAACTCAATGGCTACTTCGCCGGATATCGGGGCGTGCGAATCTCTTCAACCGGAAGGCGATTCCTTGTTGAGCAAGCCCTGATTTGGAATGTGCTCGATCCAGCGGGACACGCTATCGGTCAGGCAGCGACGTTCTCTCGATGGTCACATGTGCCGTGATCGAGAAAGGAAGGAGATACGAGTCATTCCCGGTCAGGTCCAGAGTTCCAAGGGGCCGTGGTTTGCAATACCCCGCAGCAGGTCTTGAGCCGCAACAATGCCGACCAGGCGGCGAGTTTGATCCAAAATCGGAACGGCATGAATCCGTTCATCCAACATGACGCGGGCGATCTCACGGATCTCCGTCACGGGTGTCGCAGAGATAACGCGAGAAGTCATGATTTCCGCCACTCGCCGCCGAGCGGCCTGCCGCTTATCCGCCGCCGTGATAAGTTCCGGAACATGGCGGAGGAGATCACGATAGGACACCATTCCGACGAGGGTATCGTGCATCGATGTGATGGGAATGTGGTGGAACCCTTTGTGCGACATATTCGCCCAGGCATCAAGCAAGGTGCCGTCCGACGGAAGAGAGAACACGGGCGCCCTCATCAGATCGCGTGCGAGGAGCGCAGGCTTCGGGTTGGATTGTTCTGCGCTCTGCTGTTGATATGCCGTTTGGGCTGCCAAGGCCGAGCGATCCAATGACGATGGATGTTGGTGGTGATGCTCCCGTTCGCCAGTGGAATCAGCACGGCCGTTCCGTGGACCGACCGGCTTGACTGGATACGTTTCCACCACTCCATTGACCGTCAGAATGATTGACATGCCGCGGCTCCTCAACTGCCATATCGGAACTTTCGGAAAACACTTAAGCCAGGTGGCGTCACAGAAGTGCTCCGGCGTCGTTCAATGCCCAAACCTCACAAAATCATCCATGGGATAGGGCCGGAGAACGATGCGCTGCTTCACATTCGGGTGAAAGTGTGCAGGTTCCTCGACAGGGGAGATAGCGGTGTGAGGACGGATTTGTTGTGTAACATCAGGGTCCTTGTCGCGATGGCAGTCCCAAATCGGTTGCTTCCATTTTGACCCCTATGTTATAAGGATCGCCTTGTGATGGGTTGAATAATTGGTGAACAGTATAGACAAAGGGTGCGCAGGACCAGTGTCGGCGTCCTCCATAAGTTTGGCGTCACAGATTCGCAAGCCTCTGTTTGTCTCTTCTTAATATTTGCAAGGGGGTAGTCATGGGCAAGACATTATCGGCGGTCTTTCTCGGCCTTGGAGTGGTGTTGGCCGGGGCTTCGGGCTCGTACGCGCTGCAAGCGGGAGGCGTAGAAACCGGCGATCTGGAAACCGGTTCTGTCGTCGGCCAGCCTTTCAAGGAACTGAGCGTGGATGCTTCGTTCTTTGCCATTGAAATTGGAAACATGAAGACCTGGTATCCACCGATGACCGTGATCGATTTCAAGTCTCGTCCCGGTGCCCCCGTTCTGTTGAAAGTGACGAACAATGCCGCTGCCGAACACGGGTTTCATCTGAGTGCGGCGGTCAACCAATCGGGACCGTTCGTTTTGGATACCAAGTTAGTGCTCAAGCCGGGGGAAACCCGTTACATCGGCGTTCCAACCAGCGATTTGTTCTATGCGGCAGGGAGTGTTCTCGAATATCGTTGCCACTTGCATCCGGCCCATGTCGGCGGCAAGTTGCTGATGCTGAAATAAGCCGTTCGATTCGGACCGAAAAGGCCTCGGTGACCTCACCGAGGCCTTTTTTATTTTCCGCTACGACGGCCAAAACAAAAGGGCCCTGGTGCCGTTCGGAACCAAGGCCCTCCGATACATTCCATGCGAGAGTTAGTTTCTTACCCCGCTCCACACCTTGGCGGGATCAATGGCTTTGTCAGGATTCAGCGTCTTGGCCTTTTCGAGGAGCACGTCGGTCGCTTCGGGATAGGCCGGATCGGAAATGCAGCAATTGTCGACGGGGCACACGGCGGCACACTGCGGTTCGTCAAAGTGCCCGACGCATTCCGTGCAGCGATCATGCGCGATGACGTAAATATTATCGCCGACTCCTTGTCCATCGCCGACGTGATTGCCTTTGGTCTCCGCGTCACTTCTGGTTTCAAAGATTGCTTCATTCGGGCATTCCGGCAGGCATGCTCCACAAGAGATGCATTCATCCGTAATCAACAACGCCATGACCCAAGCCTCCTTCCCACTGCAAAAGACTATAAAAGCATTTAGAACATTGACAAGTTCCTGCGGCTCGCACCATAGTGCTTCCGTCGACAATATGGTGCGTGCGCACGCGGAAAGGCATTCTATTCCGTGATTCTTTTCCGAGTCAACTGAACGGAATCCGGTCAGAGGACCTAGCTCATTCTTGCGTCTGGGCCATTGGGCCCAGCTGAAAAACCCGCATCGCCCGTCATCAATGGCATCCAATCAAGTCCAGGTCAGCGATCGAGAACAGAAGAAAAAGCGGATCATCATGATGATTCTGCTCGCGCTCCTCCTGATGAGCGCCTCGATGTTCTTGGTCGAACGCAAGGAGTCGAGCATCATCGTCGTCACGTTTCCGAGCGGCATCGAGCTGGAGGCCGAAGTGGCGGATACGCCGGAAAAATTGCTCTTCGGGCTTGCCTTTCGCGATGCATTGCCGCCGAACAGCGGCATGCTTTATATCTTCGAGCAGAACGGGACCCATCGGGTGACGACCAAGGAATATCGATTCCCCATCGATATTCTCTGGGTGGACGAGAGCCATCATGTGGTGCATATGCTGGAACATGCAGACCCATGCGCGAAAGACCCCTGCCCGTTTTTCGGCCCTCCTCCCGAAGCGGTGCGGTATGTCATCCAAGCTGAATCAGGGTTCATTCAAAAAGCTCGAGTTGCAAAAAACGACGAGCTCAAGTATGCCCTTCGTATGTAGAGTCGACGGCGGCAAAGAGGGAAGCGCATGATGGACGGATTCCAAAAGGTTGCACAAGTCGATGAATTGCCACCTGGAAAGTCGAAGGTGGTCAAGGTCAATGACCGCCCGATCGCCTTGTTCAACGTGGAGGGAAAGCTGTACGCCATTCATAACAGCTGTCCCCATGAGGGGGGACCGCTCATTGAAGGGAGGCTCAAAGGGCATGTCATTGCCTGCCCTTGGCATGATCTGGCCTTCGATATCCGAAACGGGCAAGGCATCGACGGGGGCGGCTACTGCGTAGGCAGCTACGAAGTACGGGTGGACGGGAGCGATATTCTGATCGGTCCTCGGCGGAAAATATAATCAAGGAATTCGGGCTGACCCAGTGTCTTCACGACGCGGATCAGGATATCGACGTGAGTATCGCCAACATCGACCACAACCCGGCTTTGGACGACGGCGACTGCCGCAGGGTGACCGTCGACCAACCGTTTGTCATTCGTCTATGGGAAGATCGCACCAGAGGCGAACAGTGGGTGCCGTCTTACGATCCCAAAGCGATGGCCCTGCTCGGCGATGAGTTCCTCCGCATCGCCAGCAATAACGCCGTGGACAATGGACAGCGTATCTTCGAGTTCAAAGCCGTGCAAGCAGGGGTGCATCAGCTGATTTTCGAAAAGCGCATGGGGTGGAAATTTACGGCGGAAGATCGACGGTTGTTTCGAATAGAAGCAGAGCCACCATCATCCGGGAATTGAACTCATGCCCGATATCGCGTTCATCAACGGCCGCTTTCTTCCTTGGGACGAGGCGACCATTTCCATCGATGATCGAGGGTTCCAGTTCGGTGATGCCGTCTATGAAGTGATTCGGACCTATCGAGGACGGCCGTTCGAGCTCTCGGCGCATCTTGCGCGGCTGGATCGGAGTGCCAAAGAACTGTCGCTTCGGCAACCCTATACCAAGGACCAATGGACCGGGTGGATTCACCAAGGACTCAATCTGGCAGGGTACCAGGATGCCAAAATCTACATCCAGCTGACGAGGGGCCCAGCTCCGCGCGAACATAGTTTCCCCTCCGATGTTCTTCCCACGGTCGTGATGACGATCAGGGAGTTTCATCCCTTGGCGCCTGAAATCCGCCGTGCCGGCGTCAGCGCATGTACAAGGGAAGATCTTCGGTGGGGGCGCTGCGACATCAAAAGCGTCAATCTTCTGGCCAATGTCCTTGCCCGTGAAGAAGCGAAGAAGGCCGGCGTCTTCGAAACGATACTGATCAGGGATGGTTTTGTGATGGAAGGCGCGGTGAGCAATGTCATGGCTGTTCACGGCGGGGTTGTCCTGACGGCGCCCGAAGGGCCTCGAATTCTATCCGGCGTCACACGGACCGTGGTGTTGGAGTTGGCGAAGAACGAGGACGTCACGATCGAGGAACATTTCATACCCGTCGACATGCTGTACCGAGCGGACGAGGTATTTCTGACCGGGACGACGATCGAAGTACTCGGGGTGGTCCAAATCGATGGGAAAACCATCGGCTCCGGCCAACCGGGAGCGATCACAAAAACACTGGCTGCTCGTTGGGCATTGTTGACCGGATAGTGCCCTTGCTTTGCACCGGGGTGCATGGTATGGTTCACGTTCTGTAAGTGGGCCCATGCCCACTTTTTTGTTTGGACACATGTCAAAGAGAAATGGGTTGAGCATACCGGGCCAGGGTTCGCAGCCGGTGGCCGACCGATTGCGCGAAATCATTTCGCCGATCCTATGGACGCTCGGACTTGAGTTGGTCGATGTGGTGTGTGTGGGACAAGGTCCCCGCTCGGTCGTTCGCGTCCTGATCGATAAGTCAGGGGGAGTCAGTATCGCAGACTGCGAACAGGCACATAAGGCCTTAGGACCGGCGCTCGACGTCGCCGATCCGTTTCCCCACGCCTATACCCTGGAAGTCTCTTCTCCGGGTCTTGATCGGCCCTTCAAGAGATCGCAGGACTACCAACGAGCCATCGGAAAAGAGGTGAGCTTCAAGCTTCGGCAACCGCTCGAAGGGCAGTGGCGGATCACCGGACAGCTGGTACAAGCGGACGAGCAGGCGGTGGTCCTGTCCATGGGGTCGGCGCGAGCGCCTCAGACGGTGCGATTGAGCCGAGAGACGATCGCCGAGGCGAAGCTGGTCGTGAAAGTGTAGAGATCGAGAGTGAGAAATCATGAGCGGTAACCGGATGCAGGAGCGTGATGTATGAACCGAGAACTGATCTCAGTGATCGACGAAATCGGGCGTCAGAAAGGAATCGACAAGGCCCGAGTCATCGGGGCCATTGAGTCCGCTCTGCAGACAGCCGCGAAGAAACGCTTCGGCCAGGCCGAAAACATCCAAGTCGAAATCGATCCCAAGACCGGAGAAATCTCCGTCGTTTCCAAGAAGATCATCGTCGAAACAGTCAGCAATCCCAAAGCGGAGATCTCTCTTCAGGAAGCCCGCCAATACGACAGCGAGGCGGAGATCGGGGACGAAATCGGATCACTGATCGAAATGAACGAGTTGGGCAGGATTGCCGCACAAACGGCGAAACAAGTCATCTTCCAGAAAGTGCGCGAGGCGGAATGGGAAGCGGTTCAAAAAGAGTATTCGACGCGTCAGGGGGATCTCATGACGGGGATCATCCTCGGCATGGAACGCCGGAATTACCTTGTGGATCTTGGCAAGACGGAAGCCATCCTGCCGATCCAAGAGCAGATTCCGCGTGAAACGTATCGGCGCGGCGATCGCGTAAAGGCGATGCTGCTGGAAGTGCGCCGCACGCCCAAGGATGTGCAAGTCATTCTGTCCCGCAGCCATCCGCAGTTCGTAGCGAAACTCTTCGAGCTCGAAGTGCCGGAAGTCATGGAAAAAATAATTGAAATCCGATCGGTCGTTCGTGAGCCGGGAGACCGGACGAAGATCGCGGTCACCTCGCGGGAAAAGGCCGTGGATCCGGTCGGGGCCTGCGTCGGTATCAAAGGGTCTCGCGTGCAAGCGGTCGTCCGCGAGTTGCGGGGGGAAAAGATCGACATCATTACCTGGACTCAGGACCCGCGCGTCTTTATCGCCGAAGCCTTGAACCCCGCGACCATCGAAAAGGTCGGGATCGATGAAGAGAAGAAGTCGGCGCTCGTGGTCGCGGCCGACTCGCAACTGTCCTTGGCGATCGGCAAGAACGGTCAGAACGTCCGGCTGGCGGCACGGTTGACGGGATGGAAAATCGATATCATCAGCGCGACCGAATACGAAAAAGAAAAAGTGGAACGCGACAAGGAGATCAAAGCAGCGCTCGCAGAGGAAGCCGAGGCGCAACGTCTGCAAGAGGAAGCTCGGCAGGCGGCCAGGGCGGAAGAAGCAACGAGCGGATAGAACACGGAACTATCTCATGGCTATGCGTGTATACGAACTTGCAAAGAAGTTGGGAATGGAGAATCGAGTGCTCATCCCCGAACTCAAAAAGATGGGGGTGACGGTTTCATCGCATAGCAGTACGCTGGACGATGAGATTGTCCAGAAGGTTTCCGAGAAATTAGGCGCAAAGTCGAAAAACCAAGGCGCGGGAGTCGAAGGAGATGTTGCCGCCAAGTCGGCGCATGTGGGTCACGGCAAAGCGACGGGTCATGTTGTCGAGGAACCGTCCAAGCCCGACAAGCGACGTATTCTGATCAAACGCAAGAAGGACGAGGAACAGATCGAAGCCGTGTCCCCGTCTTCGGTTGTCGAGGGCGAGCGGTCGGCACCGCCGATTCCCGCGCCGACCCATCCCCCATCCGTTGAGCATCCCGGTAGTGGCGGACCTGTCGATCACACCCTTCCAGCGGAAGAAACTCCTGCCGAACTAGCTCCGCCTGTTCCAGCGCCGTTGGTTGCCAAGCAGGACGGGACTCCGGCAAAGCCGACGGTCACCCCACCGACGCTCGGAACGACGACTCCCGAACCGGTGACCGGCAAAAAGAAGAGCATGGCGTTCGAGGTCATCGAGGCGGAAGGACAAAAGGACAAGCTGAAGAAAGCACGGAAGACCGGTCGTGTCAGAGATGATGAGCAGGATGTGAAATTCCGCGAGGACGCCGCCCGGTGGCAAGACCTTCGCGCGATTCCGGTGCAGCGCCGCGATGATCGATCCAAACATGTCCATCATAGCGCTCCGGCAGAGATCACCAAGCCGCGCCGGAAGAGCGTCAAAGTCACCACGCGGACGACGGTCAAGGAATTCGCCGAGTTGATCGGACAACGTCCGGCGGATATCGTTCGGAAGCTCATGGATATGGGGCAGATGCTGACATTCCATCAACCGATGAACCTCGATGCCGCCTCGATCATTGCCGAGGAAAGTGGAGTCAAAATTGAAATATCAGTCGAGAAAGTCGGGGACGAGTTGCTGCAAGACGTAGTGGAGACGGGCGGTGAAGAACGGCCGGAACCTCGGCCGCCGGTCGTGACCATCATGGGGCACGTCGATCACGGCAAGACGTCCCTTCTGGATGCCATTCGCCAAACCAACGTGGCGGAAGGAGAAGCCGGGGGCATCACCCAGCATATCGGTGCCTACACGGTCTCGGTGCGTGGCAAGCAGGTGACGTTCTTGGATACGCCCGGTCATGAAGCCTTTACGGCCATGCGAGCTCGTGGAGCCAAGGTCACGGATATCGTGATTTTAGTCGTCGCGGCGGACGACGGAGTGATGCCCCAAACCATCGAAGCGATCCACCATGCTAAGGCGGCAGGCGTGCCGTTGATCGTGGCGATGAATAAGATCGATAAGCCCACCGCCAATCCTGATCGGGTCAAGAACGCGCTGTCGGAACATGGATTGATTTCCGAGGCATGGGGCGGGGATACCATTATGGTCGAGGTATCCGCCAAGCAGAAAACTGGGCTCGATACCCTCCTGGAGATGATTCTGCTTCAGGCGGAAGTGCTTGAACTCAAGGCGGATCCGCACCGACAAGCCAGAGGCACCGTCATCGAAGCCAAGATCGAACGGGGAAGAGGCCCCGTTGCGACGGTATTGGTCCAGAGTGGGACCCTACGGGTCGGGGATGCCTATGTCGTGGGAACATTCAGTGGGCGTGTCCGGGCCCTTATCAATGATCGAGGCGAAAAGGCACAGCAGGCGGGGCCTTCCATTCCGGTGGAAGTGATCGGATTGCCCGGCGTTCCATCGGCGGGAGATGTCTTCCACGTCGTCTCGAATGAAAGAGTTGCGCGAGAAATTGCGGAGGAACGGGCTCAGAAACGGCGGGCGGCTGAACTCTCCGGTCCTGCAAAGGTATCCTTAGATGATCTCTTTGCAAAGATCCAAGAAGGGTCCGTGAAGGAGTTGGCCATCGTCATCAAGGCCGACGTGCAAGGATCCTCCGAAGCATTGGCCGGCGCCGTCGAAAAACTGTCGACGGATGCCGTCAAGCTTCGTGTGATTCACAACGGAGTCGGTGGAGTTATGGAGTCCGATGTGCTGCTGGCCGCCGCGTCACGAGCCATCATTATCGGTTTCAATATCAGACCGGAACCGAAAGCGACCGCGTTGGCCGAGCAACAGGGTGTCGATATCCGGCTCTACACGATCATTTACGACGCGATTGCCGACATCAAAGCGGCGATGGAAGGTTTGCTGGAACCCACGTTGAAAGAGCGCGTGTTGGGCCGGGCGGAAGTTCGGCAGGTCTTTACGATTCCAAAGATCGGTGCCGTGGGAGGCTCCTATGTGATCGATGGAACGATCACCCGATCCAGCGCAGGGGTCCGGGTGATTCGCGACAACGTGGTGGTCTATCAGGGGAAACTCGCTTCGTTGCGGCGGTTCAAAGATGATGTCCGTGAAGTGCAGCAGGGGTATGAATGTGGTCTGAGTATCGAGAACTTCAACGACATCAAGGCGGGCGACATCGTCGAAGCCTATGCCATCGACAAGATCGCTGCGAAGCTGTAATGGAAGTCTCAACATGGTGAGTGCCGCCCGTTGCCAAAGGCCGGTCGCGTCTATTCGATCATAGACCTTCCGTTGTGAGTCTACGTGAACCGTTCCTGACCATGATCGTAGGTCTCTGCACGGTGGAATTATTCATTTCTGAGAGCCAATCGCTCAAGGATAAGCGTCAGGTCATTCATGGGCTTAAGGATCGGCTTCGCGGCAAATTCAACCTCTCCATAGCCGAAGTGGATGGTCAGGATCTCTGGCAAAAGGCCGTCCTTGGAATGGCTTGCGTTTCGAATGAGGGGCACCACGCGAATCAAGTGCTCGAACAAGCGTTGAATCTGATCAAAAGTGTGCCGTCGGTCGAAGTGGTCAGAACCCAATTAGAATTGCTCTAGGTTCCGTGCAATGTCGGCGATCGACCATGTTGAGAGAGCACGATGTCGAAGACGACCTATAAACGAGCAGACCGGGTGGCCGACCAGATCCGAATGGAAGTGGCGGACATTCTCATGCGAAAAATCAAGGATCCTCGAGTTCATGGCGTTACGGTCACCGATGTCGAGCTGACTGGGGATTTGCGCATCGCTCATGTTTTCGTGACGACCATGGAAACGGGCGAAGCCGAGCGCGATGTTTTTGCCGGCCTCTCGAAGGCCAGTGGGTTCGTGCGGTCGGAACTGGGACGGCGGCTTTCGCTCCGCTACCTTCCCGATGTGATTTTCAAGAAGGATGTCAGTGGTCCGCGCGGCGACCGTATCATGCGGATCCTGGAGGGATTGCACGGGGAGTCCGACCAGCCTGAGACCCAGCATCCTGAGAACAGTGAGCGGAAAGCCACGGACGCATAGGCATGAATTGGACGGACATCACAAAGGGCCAGGGAGACGAGCCGGAAGGAGTCCTCATTGTCCACAAGGAAAGCGGCTGGACTTCACACGATGTCGTCGCCAAGCTCAGGAGACTGCTGGGCAACAGCAAGGTCGGTCATGCCGGCACGTTGGACCCGAGCGCCACGGGTGTCTTGCCGATCCTGGTCGGACGAGCCACGCGAATCGCCGAGTACTTGATCGAGTGGGATAAGGAGTACCGGGCCGTCTTGCGCCTCGGAGAAACGACCGACACCCAGGATGCAACCGGGCAGGTGTTAACCAGAACGGATGTCGGTGAAGTGACGGAGGAAGCGCTGCTCGAAGTGATCGCACGATTCCGTGGAGCCCAACGGCAACTGCCGCCGATGTATTCAGCTGTGAAAGTCGGTGGTCAGCCGCTTTACAAAGCGGCCCGTGCAGGCAAAACCGTGGATCGCGCGGACCGATCGATCGCCATTCATCGGCTGGAGATCGCGGCCGTGCATGGTCATGACGTGACGCTGAACATCGTATGCTCGAAAGGCACGTATGTGCGCACGTTATGCGCCGACATCGGACAGGCGTTAGGCGTGGGCGGACACCTCCATGCTCTCGAACGTCGCCGTGTCGGTCCGCTCTCGATCGACCGAGCGATGACGATCGATCAAGTCGTCGGCCATCTCGGAACGGGCACGCTCGGTCGGCAGTTCGTCTCGTTGGACCAACTTCTCTGCGAACTCCCGGCGGTGGTTGTGAACGAGGAGCAGGCCCAGCGTGTCTTGCATGGTTCGCCCATTTATCCGGTAGGAGTCGGGCACCTGCCCGCCGCTTCCACCGGCATGTCCGTGCGTCTGAAGAATGAAGCAGGCCGATTGTTGGCCATTGGCACCCACGACACCGGCAATGTGGGACCGATTAGGGTTCGTAAAGTGCTGGCTCACTTGAGTTCTTAATGTGGAAGGAGCAGGTATGGGATTACTGAAAGAAGCGAAGAGCGAGCTCATCAAGCAATATCAGCAGCATGACAAGGATTCCGGTTCGCCGGAAGTGCAGATTGCCGTGTTGACCAACCGGATCACGTATCTCACCGAACATTTCAAGAGCCATAAAAAGGATCACCATTCACGGCGTGGATTGTTGCAGCTTGTCGGACGGAGGCGCCGGTTGCTCGACTATCTCCGCGGTGTGGATGACGCGCGTTACCGAGCCGTGATCGACCGACTCGGCATTCGCAAGTAACCGGTCGTACGAACAGCGGCGTTGACCGGCGCCATTGCATCATTCGAATGTCCCACAGATGAACACCGATATGCGCTCTGACGGCGTACGGTTCTCTCATGGACGTGTGCGGTTGAGTGGAAAACGGATCGCCCATGGTTCCATCCCGGCTGAGTGTTGAAGGAGTCGGTCCGAGCGTATCTCAGTGGGCATCTGTGGATCTAACCAGAGGAGACCATAGATGGTACACGTCGTAGAAATCGACATTGCAGGCCGTACTCTCCGCCTCGAAACCGGTCGCGTCGCCAAACAAGCGGACGGATCGATCTGGGCCTCGTACGGGGACACCGTCGTCCTCGCCACGGCCGTCGCGGCTCAAACGGCCAAGCCCGGGACCGATTTCCTGCCATTGACCGTCGACTACCAGGAAAAGGCCTATGCCGCCGGAAAAATCCCGGGCGGGTACTTCAAGCGGGAAGGTCGGCCGGCTGAAAAGGAAGTGCTGACCAGTCGTTTGATCGACCGTCCGATCCGACCGCTGTTTCCCGAAGGCTACTATTATGAAACGCAGGTCATCGCCTCCGTGTTGTCGGCGGATAAGACCGGTTCTTCCGACGTGATCGGAATCACCGCGGCATCGGCCGCGCTCGCGGTATCGAACATTCCCTTCAACGGTCCCGTCGCGGGAGTGAAGATCGGTCGGGTCAACGGCCAGCTCCTCGTCAATCCCGACCTGGAAACCATGGAGCAGAGTGAACTGCACCTGGTTGTGGCAGGCACGGCGGACGCCGTGATGATGGTGGAAGCAGGCGCCAATGAGTTATCCGAGCAGACGATGCTCGAGGCGCTGGAATTGGCCCACGCTGAAATCAAGAAAATCGTTCGAAAGATCGAGGAACTGGCCAAGAAGGTCGGGAAGGTGAAACGGGAGGTGACAGCGGAATCGATCGACTCCGCGTTGCAAGCGGAGATCAAGGCATTGGTCGCACAGCCGATTCGTGATGCCATCATGATTGCCAACAAGACCGCCCGGCAGGAACGGTTGGACCAAATTCTGACGGACGCAGTCGAAAAACTGAAGAAGCCGGACGATCCCTCACGCGAACGGCACGTCAAGATCGTGTTCCATGGATTGGAATATACGGAAGTCCGGAAGATGATTTTAGAGAACCGATCCCGCGCCGATGGACGCGGTCCTTCCGATATTCGACCGATCACCTGCGAAGTGGGCGCCCTGCCGCGCGCCCATGGCTCCGCTATCTTTACCAGAGGCGAAACGCAGAGCTTGGCGGTGGTGACGCTCGGGACGACCGACGATGAGCAGCGCATCGACGCCTTGGAGGGTGAGTACACCCGGACATTCATGCTGCATTACAACTTTCCGCCGTTCAGCGTCGGAGAGGCACGCCCGCTTCGCTCGCCGGGAAGGCGCGAGGTTGGCCACGGAGCGTTGGCCGAACGGGCGTTGAAGCCCGTCATTCCGAACAAGGATGTGTTCCCATACACCCTGCGGATTGTTTCAGAAATTCTGGAATCCAATGGATCCTCCTCGATGGCAACCGTATGCGGCGGAACGTTGGCCATGATGGATGCGGGTGTTCCCATCAAGGAGCCGGTCGCCGGGATTGCCATGGGATTGATCAAAGAAGGCAACGACGTCATTATCTTGTCGGACATCCTGGGCCTTGAGGATCACTTGGGTGACATGGACTTCAAGGTATGCGGGACCAAGAACGGCGTGACGGCCCTTCAAATGGACATCAAAATCGGCGGTATTACCACGGGGCTGATGCAGCAGGCTCTGGAGCAAGCCAGACTGGGACGTCTCCATATTCTCGACCATATGTCGAAGGCCCTCGCCGGCTCCCGTGCCGACCTGTCGCCCTTTGCCCCTCGTATCTACACGATGAAGGTCAAGCAAGATAAGATTCGGGACATTATCGGTCAGGGCGGCAAGACCATCCGCGGGATCCAGTCCGACTGCGGAGTCAAGATCAGCGTGGAGGATACCGGTATTGTGACCATCGCATCAGCGGATGGTGCGTCGTTGCAGAAAGCCAAGGACATCATCAACCGCTTGACCGAGGAGGTCGAAGTCGGAAAGGTCTATCTGGGTACCGTGAGAAAGATCATGGACTTTGGTGCATTCGTGGAGGTGTTGCCGGGTACGGATGGGTTGGTGCACATCTCTCAGCTGGCGCACCACCGCGTGAAGGCCGTCTCCGACGAGGTAGCTGAAGGCGATCAAATTCTTGTGAAAGTGTTGGAGATCGACAAACAGGGCAAGATCAGGTTGAGCCGAAAAGAAACCATCCCCGCACCGACCGGAAGCGGCACAAACGATACAGCGGGCGGGTAACACTTGTACCGCAAGCTTATTCTCGACAACGGGATTCGCTTGGTCAGCGAGCGAATCCCGACCCTCAAATCCGTTACGGTCGGTATCTGGATCAATGCGGGCTCTCGTGACGAGAGCCCCGCAGAGGCTGGGTACTCTCACTTCATTGAGCATATGCTTTTCAAGGGGACGACCGCTCGATCGGCCGCGGACATCTCCCGTGAAATCGATGCGCTCGGAGGCGAGATGAACGCGTTCACGACGCGCGAAACAACGACGTACTACGTGAAGGTGTTGGATCAACATCTTCCCAAGGCCCTTGATCTGCTCGCGGATATCTTTCTCCGGTCCCGGTTCGGTAAAAAAGAAATCGAGAAAGAGAAACAGGTGGTTCTTGAAGAGATTCGAATGGTTCAAGACGACCCGGAAGACCTCGTTCAAGAGCTGCATACCAAGTTGGTCATGGGACGCCATCCGCTGAGTCGGTCGATCCTGGGGCATGAATCGACGATCACTCGGATCACCCGACAAGCACTCCTCGAGTATATCGAGACCCACTATCGTCCCGAAGAGATCGTGCTCGCCGTCGCAGGCAATTTCAATCAATCGCTGCTTGAAAAGACCATAGCGGGCACGTTCGGACGCTTTCCTAAATCGCACCGCATCATCTCGCAGGCACGTCGTCCGCCGGAGTTGTGTGGCGGTGTGACCATGAAACAAAAACCATTGGAACAGGTGCATCTCTGCGTAGGGTTCAAGGGAGTGGCCGCCGGGCATAAGGACCGGTATGCGGTCTATGCGCTGAACAGCGTGTTAGGGGGCAGTGTCAGTTCCAGGCTGTTCCAGGAGATCCGGGAAAAACGTGGTTTGTCCTATTCGGTCTACTCATTTTTGTCCGGCTATTCGGATGGGGGCACGCTGACCGTATACGCCGGGACACGTGCGCGCGAGGTCGGACAAGTCCTGGATTTGATCCATCGAGAAATTCGGAAGTTGGCCAGACAGGGGATCGACGGTCCTGAATTGGAACGCACGAAGGACCAAATGAAAGGAAGCCTCATGCTGAGTCTGGAGAGCTCGCATAGCCGCATGAACAAGCTCGCCAAGGATGAATTGATTGCCGGGAGACATACGACTTTGGAGCAGCTGATTGCCGAAATTGACGCCGTGACCGAACAGCAAGTATTTCAGACGGTTCAGACCTTGTTCGGCAGCGACAAGCACGCGTTGACAGGATTAGGTCCACTTTCAACACGTCAAGTGGGAGAGTTAGGCGCCAAATTCTCCTGAACACCTCGATGCACGCACATCTTCGCGCGCGGTCTACTCGCTGAAACATCACAACCTATTGTTATACATAGTGTTTTGTCTGTCATGCCCTGAATGCCAATCCATCAAACATTTTCTTGACAGGACATCGCAGTTTCAGTACCGTTCCGGTACTACCGGAACGGCCATCCGTTCGGTGTTGGATTGCGAGCCTGTCGATAACACAAGATTTTTTGAAGGTTTCCATGGACCATATTGAACTTTAGAACGAATAACGTTTGATCGGATTCTCATGTTAAAAATTTGATGAAGGAGGGATTACGCATGAAAAGGGCTGTCGTTCTAGCTGCCGTGGCGGTGTTTTCGGGGTTCGGCTTGCTAGCGGCCGAGGTTTCCCTAGCTGCCGGTGATATAGAGAAATTAGGCCTCGCCGACGCGGTCGTCGGTGGAAAACCCATGAGGGCCGAAGCTACCAAGACGCTGCAAGGCCGTGTCTGGTCGCAGTGGGCTGATAATCCGGATGGGGAACTTCTGTTCGGCATTCAATATTGGAATACGGGAGAGCCGGGATCCGGCACACCCGGGGGCCGTTCATCGACGATGCTGGATGTGAAGCCGCCTGATCCGTTGTTCAGTTGCTGTGCCTGGGGGTTTTCCGGTGGGAGCGAGAAAAACTCAACCTATTCCGGCTGGTACCATGCGGCCACCACAGTCCGCCTTGCGGTCAAGGATAAGGCTCTGATGGACCAAATTATCAAGGCCTCTCAAGAATTGGTTGCCATGGAAGTCACGCTGGACGGCAGAACCATCACCGGTTTTAAAGTCATCAAGGACTAGCCACTTCAAAGCGTACGATGTTGTCGAAGGAGGACGCGATTATGATGTTGCAGAAGCAAGGTGCCGCCATTCTGGCAGCCGTTGCGCTGGTAGCCGGTCTGGCTTCAACCGCCTCGGCTATTGAGTCATTTCAAGAACGATTCGAATGGGGTGACATGAGCAAACCGACCACCATTCAAGGTCGGGTGATCATCCTAGATCCCTACGATGAAGCCGTCTGGATCAACACTGCTGTCTTTGGAGGGAACGCCGAGAGCGGGTTGTATTGGCAAAAGGTTCACCCGGGTAAAACGCTGAAGTTCTATGCCGATAAGTCTGCTTGGCAAGAACTGAAAAAGATGGGCCGTTCTCATGCCGGACCTGCAGCGGCGAAAGAGGTTCCTCCCGGCAGCACGACGGATTTGATCGAATTCGTCGCGACGGAAACGGAACAAAATCATCGGGTCATTTCATCGGTGAAGAGAATTCCGGAGGTATCCGGTTCGGTGGGCAAGCCGCTGAGTATTTCCGCGCTTCGCTTGAAGGAGTGCGCGGGGAAAAGCGAATTTGATTCGGCTTGTGCCAAAGGCATGGCAAGTCTTAACAGCTCGCCGGTGACGCCGGATGGAAGCAATGTCGGCATGCAGTATGATGTGATGCTTCCCGGGGGGAAAACCGTCGGGGGGTTGATCCATTCGACCGCACCATATAATCAAGCGCACTGAAAGCTTCCGAATAGAACGGGCGGCATCCCCCCAACAGGAGATGCCGCCCGTTTCATTTTGGCAGCCGCATCCCTGATTAGGATCATCGACCGGATGGATTGTCGCTGCCAGAGATTACCATGCGTTGCAGTTCGGCGAGGCGATTCAATGCGTCAAGCGGCGTCATGGAAAACAAGTCGATCTGTTTGACTTCCTCGATGATCGGGTGGGGTTGGGGAAGAGGCTCAGACCCCATGGGAAGCGGTTCCTGAATCAACGTCGAGCGAGTCGCCTCCGGCAATTCAAGCTGCGACAGCACTGTTTGCGCACGGAGGATGACCTCGGTGGGGAGCCCCGCCAGTTTGGCCACGTGAATCCCGTAACTTCGATCCGCTTTGCCCGCCACGATTTTCCTGAGAAACACGACGTCCCCGCCGCGTTCCTGAACGGCCACGCGATAATTCTTGATCCCGGTCCGCTGGTATTCCAACTGTGTCATTTCATGGTAATGGGTGGCGAACAATGTACGGGCGCCTAACCGTGCGCGGTCGTGGATATGTTCCGCGATCGCCCAGGCGAGACTCAGACCATCGTAGGTGCTTGTCCCTCGTCCGATTTCATCCAACAGAATCAGGCTTCGTCGAGTCGCGTGTTGAAGGATATTCGCCGTCTCAACCATTTCGACCATGAACGTGCTCTGGCCCCCGGCCAGATTGTCCGCGGCGCCCACGCGGGTGAAGATGCGATCGGTCAATCCGATTCGGGCGTCCGCGGCCGGCACGAAGCTCCCTATTTGTGTCATCAGGACAATGAGGGCGACCTGGCGAAGATAGGTGCTTTTGCCGGCCATGTTTGGCCCGGTAATGATCAGCAGTCGATTCTGATCGAGATCCAACGTGGTATCGTTCGGGACGAAGACCGAATCGGCACAGAGCCGCTCGACCACGGGGTGACGACCCTCTTGTATGGAGATGGCGCCTCCGTCGATAATCGTCGGTTTCGTATACCGATGCAGAGCGGCGGCCTCGGCCAATCCGGCTAGAACATCGATGAGCGAAA
The DNA here is from genome assembly GCA_002083365.1 of Nitrospira sp. SG-bin1. NCBI lineage: Bacteria > Pseudomonadati > Nitrospirota > Nitrospiria > Nitrospirales > Nitrospiraceae > Nitrospira > Nitrospira sp. SG-bin1. The sequence continues at coordinate 44,539 of LVWS01000031.1, forward strand.
GAATGGTCGCCATGGCGTCCAATCGATGGGCTTCCTTCGCCAACCGTGTGCGAAGCTGAACAAAGATCTCCTGCTCGCGCGCGAGCAGTCTGACATCCGCTCCGGTGACACGTTCCTCCAGTTCTTTCAGCTCCGCGGTCATGAATCGTTCGGCATTGACCAAGGTCTGCTTGCGAATGTAGTCGGCGGGGACGCGGGCCAGATTGGCTTTGGTGATCTCGATATAATAGCCGAACACCTGATTGTAGCGGACCTTCAAGGATTCGATGCCGGTTCGATTCCGCTCTTGCGTCTCAATCGCGGCGATCCAACTTTTTCCTTCCTTGCTGGTCTTGCGCAACTCGTCAACGACCGGATCATACCCTTCCTTGAAGATGTTCCCATCGCGAAGGGAAACCGGAGCATCTGGCTGAATGGCTTGTTCAATCAGATCGTACAGGTCCTGGCCGTTGTCCCATGAGGCTTGTGCCTCAAGGAACAACTGACTCCGGAGCGGAGTCAGCTGGAGCGAGATCTCCGGTAAGATCGACATGGATTGTTTGAGAGCCAGAAGCTCTCGTGGACCGGCCAGGCCGAGTACGAGGCGACTGCCCAGCCGCGCGATGTCCTGAATCTCCCGCAAGCCGGCCCGTAAGGCGGTCCTCAGCTGCATGTGGTTCCTGAGTTCCTCCACCGCGTCCAATCGAAACTGAATGTGATCACGACGGAGTAACGGTCTCACCAGCCATTGGCGCAGGAGTCGGCTTCCCATGGCGGTGGTGGTTCGATCCAGCACGCTCAACAGCGTGGTTGGTTTCGACCCAGATGCGGTCCCGTCCGGTACGAAGGGCTTGAGGAGTTCAAGATTACGGATGGTCGTTCCGTCCAGGCGCATGAAGTCATCCTGAGACCGGACCATGAATCGGCGAACATGGCCCAGGGACACCGTCGGGTGGGTCTCGCGGAAATAAGAAAGGACCGCGCCGGCAGCGCGATTCGCGGCTGGGAAATCAGCGCATCCCAAGGACTCCACCGTCGGTACGCGGAAGTGCTCGCTCAAGATACGATCGGACGACGGTTGGCTGAACGATGCCGGTGGTCGCTCACACAGGCGTGCGCCCGCGATCCGCCCGATCCACGCGGAGCATTGCGGAACAAGGTCCGCGGAGACGAGCACTTCACGGGGCTCCAGTCGAGCGAGTTCATTCAATAATTGGGTGACGGCCTGAGTGCCGAGAAACTCCATCCCCCAAAATTCGCCTGTTGAAACCTCAAGGACAGCCAACCCCATGGGAAGTTCAGAAGCCGTGTCAGGAACGGCAAGCGCGGCGAGATAGTTGAGCTCCGAAGGAGTGAGAAATTCCGTATCGACGAGTGTGCCGGGCGTATACAGTCGAACGACTTCTCGCCGGACCAAGCCTTTGGCGACCTTGGGATCTTCGACTTGCTCGCACAATGCGACGATGCGGCCGGCCTTCAATAACTTGGCAATATAGCCGGTCGCAGCATGATAGGGGACACCGCAAAGGGGGACAGGCTGGGAGCTGTGCTTGTCGCGCGACGTGAGGGCGATCGACAAGAGTCGGGATGCCTCTTGTGCATCCTCGTAGAACATCTCATAAAAATCGCCGACCCGAAAAAACAGTATGGCTTCCGGGTATCCGCGTTTGATATCCCGATATTGCTTCATGAGCGGGCTCAGGGCGGCATCACTCATCGGCGAGGTCTCTCGTGGACTCCATGTGCGCGGCGGTGTGAGTTCGTCCGGACATCTTCTCCAGTGATTCCCGAAGTCGCTCCAGGTTCACTTCGGCTTCCTGTAGGGCTTTCGTTTTTCGCCGAAGATCGATGCGCCCTCGTATCCAAGGAGGAAACAACAAGATCGCTGCAACCAAAAGGCCGACGACAAATCCGGCCATGATGGGCTTGTAAATAGGAGTGGAAGCTTCGAGCAATCCGAAGAAATACCGGAGGGTCACCTCCTGTTCTTGATTCTGAAGAAAGAAAGCCAACGAAAGGAGCACAAGAATACCGATCAGAATAAGGCGAGTCATGGCGGCGAAGCCTTTCTGCCGGTTCGGGAGTTCAAGTCGGATGATCGAACGGCCGGATGCCAGACTTCGCTGAGGCGTGCGAGCAGTGAGCGAGCGAGCGGACCTCGTGCGTCCAGCCGGATGATTCTGGTCCTCCTGGTCCGATGATCAATCCGCACGTCTAGGCGGTCTTCCGGAAGCCACCGGGGAAACCGGTCCGCCCACTCAATGGCGACGGCACAGTCGTCCGCAAGATAATCCGCCAGTCCAATCGACTCAATTTCATGGGACTTCTGCAACCGGTAGAGGTCCATGTGAATGAGAGGGAGCCGACCCTGGTATGTATGAACAATCATGAATGTCGGGCTGGTGACGGTGCCGGCCGGTATTCCGGCACCGGCGGCGATCCCGCGAACCAGCGCGGTCTTGCCGACGCCCAATTCACCGATCAAGGCGAGCACCTCCCCACCGTGAAGCAGTCGGCCAATGGCGTTCCCGAACGACTCTGTCTCACCGGGGGACGAGAGAAGAAAGTCCAAAGAATTGCCCGATATCGCCATGGACACACCCTCACAGGGGATCGTTCCATATGGCGTTGGTCTCGTGCGGGGAGATCTCCTGCATGAGCTTGAGGGCATAAGGAATTTCCTCAATTATGTCTCCGGCGACCAATCCGGCTTGTCCTTTTTTGGCAGCGGCCAAATCACCGGAGGCTCCGTGCAGATAGGTCGCGGCACAGGCCGCCTCCCAGGAGGGTAAGCCTTGGGCCAAGAGCCCCACCAGCATGCCGGTCAACACATCACCTGATCCGGCTGTCGCCATCCCTGGATTACCGGTCGGACAAATAGCCACGGCTCCGTCCGGTCTGGCAATGACCGTCCGGGCCCCTTTCAAAACGACGAAGATGCCTCGTTCTCGCGCGAAACGGGTGGCCGTGCCGATTCGATCGTTGTTGACGGTCTGAGCCGTGGCGTCCGCCTCCAGCCGAGCCATCTCTCCCGGATGAGGTGTGATGATCGGCGGTGTTTTGCACGACGCCAGGAGCGCTGTCCTCCCGGTCAAGGCGTTCAAGGCATCGGCATCCAGAACCGTGGGCCGGTCAATTTGTTTCATCAAGGCCTGGACCAGTTCAACCGTTTCGTGGTGAGTGGATAAGCCCGGACCGAGGGCGACAGCGGTTCGTGCCTCCATGAATGCGACGAGTCGATCCAGGGCGGTCCGGGCAAAGGTGCGCGCTTTGGTTTCCGGCATCGGCACCGTCATCGCTTCCAGGAGTTTGGCTTCCAAGATGTCGTTGACGCTGGCAGGAATGGCAACGGTCACGAGACCGGCGCCGACACGCAGGGCGGCCCGTGCGGTCATGGCGGCGGCTCCGGTTTTTCCCACGGAACCTGCGATGATGCCGACATGGCCGAAGGTACCTTTGTGGCTCGATCGCTGCCGACTCGGGAGGTATGAACGCACCGCCTGCGGCGTAATCAAGGTCGTGCGGCTCTCGACCGCGTCAATGTAAGCTGGGGGAATTCCTATGTCGACGAGAGTCACCTCCCCGACCAGATCAATCCCGTGATTTTGATAGAGACCCAACTTCGGAAGTCCAAAGGTCACGGTGAGGGAAGCCTGAACCGCTCGGCCAAGGATCGCGCCGGTATCGGCATGGAGACCGGATGGAAGGTCGACCGCGACCACAGGGTGACCGGCTTCGTTGATACTGTCGATGGCCTCGGCATAACGCCCGGCGACCGCAGCGGAGAGTCCTGTTCCGAGAAGGGCGTCGATCAGGATGTCACTGTCCCGCAACAGAGCTTGCGCCTGAAGTTTGGAGGTATAGAGGAGGACGGACGATTTTCCTGCGCCGCGAACGAATTGCTTATACATCGCGGCTGCTTCACGACTCAATTCAGCAGGGGGCGTCATCGCGAGGACTCGCACGATCGCATGCCGCCGACGGAGGAGTCGGGCGGCGACGAATCCATCTCCTCCATTGTTGCCCTTGCCGCATACCACGGTCACCTTCTTGCCCCGGACTGGTCCGAACCGCTGCTCAAGGCGGGAGACAATGCCCGTTCCCGCACGTTCCATCAATGTGGTCGCCGGAATACGAGACTCCCTGATCGTGCGGCGGTCGAGCTCCTGCATCTGCGCGGCGGTAATGATCTTCATCATGATGAATCGAACGTGGCGAACGGGCGGACCCGGCGGGTCGGCGGCATCAGGATCAACCGAGCAAAGCCTTCATCTCTTTGACGGCCTGTACGAGACCGACGAGGACCGCCCGTGCGACGATACTGTGCCCGATGTTGTACTCGACGATTTCAGGAATATGCGTCAAGCGTTTGATGTTGCGATAATTCAGCCCATGCCCGGCATTAACCCCGATGCCGAGCTTGTAGGCCAGCTTGGCGGCGTGGGTAATGGCTTCGAATTCCGCATCGGCTTCTTTGGAACGTGTGGCATTCGCATAACGACCGGTATGTAATTCCACAAAGTCAGCGGCGATTTTATGAGCGGCTCTGATCTGGTTCAGATCCGGCTCGACGAAGACACTGACGGGAATCCCTCCATTATGCAAAAGGGCGACGATGTTCTGGATGCGATCGCGCTGCCCGGCGATATCGAGGCCCCCTTCAGTCGTAAGTTCCTGCCTCTTTTCCGGCACCAAGGTGACAAGGTCCGGTTTGATGTTCACGGCGATCTTCGCCATTTCCACATCGGCTGCCATTTCAAGGTCGAGCTTAGTTCGGGCAATTTCGCGAAGGAGTTCCAGATCACGGTCTTGAATATGGCGCCGATCTTCCCGCAAGTGAACGACCAGACCGTCCGCTCCTGCCAGTTCCACCAGCACGGCAGCCGCCAAGGGATCCGGATCGGTTCCTCCACGCGCCTGCCGTAGCGTCGCCACATGGTCGATATTCACGCCAAGCCGGGCCATCTACCCTCCTTTATCCGGTATCGAATCAGTCTGATCACGAGCGTATGAGACAGGTTTGAGTCAGCCACCGGTATTAGTAGCAGAAAGGAATGAGAGGGGGCAAGAACGGGGTGCGGGACTACACGAAAAGAGAACGAAGACTCTGTCGTCGCCCAAAACGGGATAGAAAACGGGCAAATTGACTCGCCAAAAGCCCTCCATTAAAATAACCCCTCCCTGCATCCCTTCGCTCATTGACCGTGATGGGCCAATGGGGACACATCTGGCAACAGTCAAAGGAAGTTCATGGGGTTAGGCGAAGGTTTTTATCGAATCAAGCGACTCCCGCCGTACGTCTTCGCACAGGTTCAGTCGCTCAAGCTCGAGGCTCGCCAGCGCGGGGAAGACATTATCGATTTTGGGATGGGAAATCCCGATCAACCGACCCCGCCTCATATCGTCGAGAAAATGATCGAGGCGGCTCGGAAAGCGAAAAATCATCGCTACTCGGCCTCGCGCGGCATCACGAAGCTGCGGCATGCGATTTGTGGATGGTACAAGCGCAACTACGATGTCGATCTGGATCCGGAAACCGAAGCCATCGTGACGATCGGGTCCAAAGAAGGTCTTGCTCATCTGGCCTTGGCCATGATAGGTCCGGGGGATGTGGTCTTGACGCCGACGCCGACCTACCCCATCCACATGTACAGCTTCATCATCGCCGGCGGCGAGGTCCGCGGCATCGAGCTCCGACAGGACAGCGATTTTTTCGAAGATCTGACGCGCGTCTATCGGCAGACGTTTCCGAGGCCGAAGATTCTCGTGATCAATTTTCCGCACAATCCCACCACGGCAGTGGTCAATTTGGATTTCTTTAAAAAGATCGTCGCGTTTGCCAAGGACCACAACGTCATCGTCATCCACGATCTCGCCTACGCCGATCTGGTGTTCGACGGCTACAAGGCTCCGAGTTTTCTTCAGATCCCGGGCGCGAAGGATTGCGGTGTGGAATTCTATACCTTGTCCAAAGCCTATAACATGCCCGGTTGGCGGGTGGGTTTTTGTGTGGGAAACCCGGAGGTCGTCGGAGCCTTGGCAAAGATCAAAAGCTATCTCGACTACGGCATTTTCCAGCCGCTTCAAATCGCGAGCGTGATTGCCTTGAACGGTCCTCAGGACTGTGTCAAGGAGACCGTGCTTCGGTACCAGAAACGAAGAGATGTGCTGGTCGGCGGGCTGAACCGGATCGGGTGGCCGGTCGCGAGGCCCCTGGCCACGATGTTCGTGTGGGCGCGCATTCCCTTGCCCTATCGCCACATGGGATCATTGGAATTCTCGAAGCTCTTGCTCAAAGAGGCGAAAGTCGCCGTCTCTCCCGGGATCGGATTCGGCGAGGGCGGCGATGAATACGTGCGATTCGGCCTGGTCGAGAACGAACATCGTACCAGGCAGGCCGTCAGGGGAATCCGCAAAGCCCTCAAGCTCGACGGGAGCGAAGAATGAAATCTCGGATCGGAGTCGGGATAGTCGGGTTCGGCACGGTCGGCACCGGTGTCGCCAAGATTCTTTTGAACAATGCCGCCCTCATCGGCCGCCGCGCCGGGGTGCCGATCGACCTGGTTCGCGTGGCGGATGTGGACATTGCAAGAGATCGCGGGGTCGCCTTGGCGCCGGGAATCCTGACCACCGACGTCACCCAAGTTCTGACGGACCCCAACATCGATATCGTGATCGAACTCATCGGCGGATACGAGGCGGCGAAGCGGGTCATCTTGGACGCGATCGTCGCGGGGAAACATGTCGTCACCGCAAACAAGGCGCTCTTGGCCCTTCACGGAGAGGAGATTTTTGACGCCGCCACCCGCAACGCGGTGGACTTGGGGTTTGAAGCCAGCGTCGGCGGCGGGATCCCTGTGATTCGAGCGTTGACTGAGGGGTTGGCCGGCAATAGGATCGAATCCATCTACGGCATCATCAATGGAACGTCCAACTATATTTTATCGAGAATGACCCACGAGGGGCACAGCTTCAAGAAAGTGCTTCAAGATGCACAGCGAGCCGGGTATGCCGAGGCCGATCCGACCTTTGATGTCGCCGGAATCGATTCGGCGCATAAGCTCGCCATTCTGGTCAACCTAGCGTATGGAACCCCGGTCAACTTCAAGGAGATCTACACGGAAGGGATTACGGACATCACGCCGACCGATATCACCTACGCCAAGCAGTTTGGGTATACGATCAAATTGCTGGGGATCGCCAAGCTCGTGGACGGCGCGATCGAGGCTCGGGTTCACCCCACCATGCTTCCCGCCGCGTCACCCATCGCCCAAGTCGAAGACGTGTACAATGCCATACAACTGGTCGGCGATGCCGTCGGAGACGTGGTGCTGTATGGTCGAGGCGCGGGATCCATGCCGACGGGGAGCGCCGTGGTGAGCGACGTGATTGCGATCGGCCGGAATCTGCTGAAAGGCGCGGTCGGTCGGGTGCCGGCGGCGTCGTTTCAACAGGATCAGCGGAGACCGCTCCGGCTACGATCGATGGAAGAAATCGGCTCGCTCTATTACCTGCGGTTCACGGTGGTGGATCGGCCCGGCGTGTTGGCGCAGATCGCTGGTGAATTGGGCCGCTGCGGGATCAGCATCTCTTCGATGGTGCAACAAGGACGTCGAGAAGGGCAGACGGTGCCGGTGGTGATCAAGACCCATATGGCCAAGGAACGGGACGTGCAAACCGCCCTCCGTGAAATCAACCGGCAGGCGTTCGTTTCCGAACCGACGATACTCATTCGAGTGGAAGGCAAGGACGAGTGATCCATGAATCGTTGGCGCGGAGTCATTGAGGAATACCGAAAATTCCTTCCCGTCACGGAAAAGACCCCGGTGATCAGCCTGGGGGAGGGAAACACGCCGCTGATCAGGGCCACGAGGCTTGCCAAGGCGATCGCCCCCGGAGTCGAACTCTATCTCAAGTTTGAAGGCGTCAACCCCACCGGTTCGTTCAAGGACCGCGGGATGACGTTGGCTATTTCGAAGGCCGTAGAAAACGGCGCGCGAGCCGTGATGTGCGCGTCCACCGGCAATACCTCCGCGTCGGCCGCCGCCTATGGGGCGCGAGCGGGATTGTCCGTCTACGTGTTGATCCCTGCCGGCAAGATCGCGATGGGAAAGCTGTCCCAGGCCATGATGCACCAGGCGACGGTGATTCAGATCGAGGGGAATTTCGATCAAGCACTGACGCTGGTGAAAGATTTTTCGGCGTCGCTGCACATAGAATTAGTGAACTCGGTCAATCCATTCAGAATTGAAGGTCAGAAGACCGCGGCGTTTGAGGTGTGCGATCAACTCGGCGACGCTCCGACGCTCCATGTCCTACCGGTCGGGAACGCAGGGAACATCACCGCCTATTGGAAAGGGTACCGGGAATATCGGGCGGCGAATCAGATCATGCGGGTGCCCCGTATGATGGGATTTCAAGCCGCGGGTGCCGCGCCGATCGTCTTGGGCCGCGTGGTCGATCAACCCCAGACCATTGCGACCGCCATTCGAATCGGTAACCCCGCCAGTTGGGCTACGGCTTTGAAGGCCGTGGAGGAATCAGCGGGCGTGATCGACATGGTTACCGATGAAGAAATTCTTCAGGCCTACGCCATGGTGGCGGCTACCGAAGGAGTGTTTTGTGAGCCGGCCTCCGCTGCGTCCGTGGCAGGCGTCGCCAAATTGCATCGAACCAAGGCCCTACGGGAGGGAGAGACCGTCGTATGTACGTTGACAGGGCATGGGTTGAAGGATGCCGATACGGCCATCAGCGTGTCCAAGCCGCCGATGACCGTCAAGGCTACGCGAGAGGATGTCGCTCGTCTCTTGGATATCTGATGGGCGTGTGGACCGCATGAAATACGTGATCGTGCATGCCGGTGGGATGGCAGACCGCCCACATGCGGAACTCAATGGTCGAACACCGCTGCAAGCGGCGGCGACGCCTCATCTCGATCAGCTCGCTCAAATCGGGGAACTCGGCCTGCTCATGATTCCGAGCGAGGGAATTCGCCACGGGGGTGGATTGCTCGGTGCGGCGATCCTCGGCTATGACCCAAAGAAGTACTACCAGGGGCCTGGGCCCCTGGAAGCGGCGAGCTTGGGGGTCTCGGTGACGGAACATGACGTGGTCTATCGCTGCACGATGGTGACGTTGCGTCCGGAGGGCGGGAAGGGCGCCGAGATCAAAAAATTAGGCCCCAACGTGATCTTGGACGACGCGACAGCCGGCCTGATCGAGACGGAAGAGGCGCGCGAATTGATCGAAGCGCTCAACGAGCAAGTCGGGTCTGAAGCCATTCAGTTCTATCCGGGCGCCGGTCATCGTCACCTCATGGTCTGGGTGAACGGCAAGCCGCGGGCCGTCTGCAGCGATCCGCAGTCGGTCCTCGGTCGCTCCATCGCCGATGCATTACCGACTGGGGATGGTGCCGATATTCTTCGGAAACTCATGGATGCGGCCCATGTGATCATGCGAGATCATCCGGTTAATGAAGAACGAATGGCTGAGGGGAAGAAGCCGGCAAACTGCGTGTGGTTGTGGGGCGAAGGGCGAGCCGTCATGTGGCCCAGCTTGACGGAAAAACATGAGATTGCCGGGGCTATCGTGGCGACCAGCGACGTCTATCGAGGTGTCGGGATCTGTGCCGGCCTCGATGCGGTCGATCCGGATCGACTGGCCGACGGCGATCTCCGCACCAGGGCCTCCGTGGCGCTCGCCGAGTTTGCCAAGAAGGATTTTGTGTATGTCCATGCCAGGTTGACGGACGAGATCATCCACGGCACCGATATCAAGGCCAAAGTTCGCGGCATCGAGGAGTTTGATCGTCACCTGGTTGGTCCGCTCGTCGAAGGATTGACCAAACAAGGACCCTATCGTTTCCTGATCGTGTGCGAGCATGGGAGAGGGGTGGACGGTCAACCGTTCTACGCGTTCGGTGAGGGTGGTAAAAAGGTTTCCGGATCGGTCAACCGTCGCTTCACCGAGTCGGATGCTCAGGCAGCCGACACACCAGCTCGAGACGCCACCAAGTTTGCGAACAAATTCTTCTCCAAAAGCTGACCATTGTGGCGTTGATCGTACAAAAATATGGCGGAACCTCGGTCGGAACGGTCGAACGCATCCACCGAGTCGCCGACCGAGTCTCTCGAACGCAGCAAGAGGGCAATCAGGTCGTCGTCGTGCTCTCCGCCATGAGCGGGGAGACCGATCGACTGATCAAGCTCGCTCACGAGGTCACGGCCGCCCCTGACGAACGAGAGATGGACATGTTGCTCTCGACGGGAGAACGCGTCACCATCGCCCTGCTGGCGATGGAATTACGAGGGCGAGGCATCAATGCACGGTCCTTTACGGGTCGCCAGGTCGGCATCATGACCGACAGTGCCCATACCAAGGCACGGATCGCGCGCGTGACGGCGGACCGGCTCCGCGAGGCGCTGGACCACGGGATTGTCCCCATTGTTGCTGGTTTTCAGGGCATCAACGAGCGGTCGGATGTGACGACGCTCGGACGAGGCGGGTCCGATTTGTCCGCCGTCGCAGTGGCGGCGGCGCTGAAAGCCGATCGGTGCATTATCTTCACCGATGTGGATGGGGTCTATACTGCGGATCCGAACATCGTGCCGGCCGCGAAACGGATCGATAAGATTGCCTATGAAGAAATGCTCGAGATGGCAAGCCTGGGGGCCAAAGTGCTCCAGACTCGGTCGGTGGAATTCGCGGCCAAATTCAACGTCCCGGTCGAAGTGAATTCCAGCTTCAAGGAAGGAAAGGGAACGCTCGTGACGAAGGAAGACACGGACATGGAAGCGGCGGCGGTCGCCGGAGTCACCGGGGACCGAAATCAAGCGAAAATCACGATCGTCGGCGTCCCGGACAAGCCAGGCATCGCCGCCAGGATTTTTGGTCCGGTCGCGGAATCCCATATCAATGTCGACATGATCATCCAGAACGTAAGTCAAGCGGCTATGACGGATATGTCCTTTACCGTGCCCCGCGCCGACCTCAAGAAAGCCGTGCCGCTCATCCAAGCCGTGGCGAAAGACATCGAAGCCAAGTCTGTGTCGGTGACGGAAGCCATCGCAAAAGTCTCGCTCATCGGCGTGGGCATGCGGTCGCATTCAGGCGTGGCGGCGAAGATGTTCGAGGTGCTGTCCCGCGAGGGCATCAACATCATGATGATCAGCACGTCGGAGATCAAAATCTCCTGCGTCATCGATGAGAAATACCTCGAACTGGCCATGCGCTCTCTCCATTCAGCCTTCGATCTCGATCAAGCGCAGGCCTGAGAGAGCCGACCAAGGCCTGACACTTGTCGATTGATCAGTGACGGGTGAAAGCATTCCTTCCCGTCGACGTCCAGCCCACTCTGTTGAGCTGTCAAGAATAGAACGTTCGTTTCATTTATAGAAGGCTTATTTGCCTGTGACGCAAGGGAAAGCATCCGGAACAGTCAACTTGGAGAAACCAACGATTCAAGGCTATGAACATGCCGCTTGTGCCGTCGGCCCCATGTGGCATGCCTATTGACAGTCACTCAGGTTCCCGCGAACCGCTCGGCCCTTGACGTCTCGACAGGGGAGCCCTTCTCCTGATACCCTTCCTTCCCATGGCTCGAAAATCCTCACGATCCCGCGCTGCTCGCGCGTCGCATGAGTCGCAGCCGGTGCTTACAGGGAAACCGTCTGCGCAGCGTATGGCCGCGTTGGAAATCTACGATACGACCTTGCGTGACGGCGCCCAGGCCGAGGATGTCAGTTTTTCGGCCGAAGACAAAGTACTTATCGCGCAAAAGTTGGACAGTCTCGGGGTGCATTTTATTGAAGGCGGCTGGCCGGGCGCGAATCCGAAAGACATTGAGTTCTTCCGGATGATCAAGACGATTCCGCTGAAACATGCCGACGTCATCGCGTTCGGATCGACCAGGAAAGCCAGCAATGCCGTGCGCAAAGATCCCAATCTCCAGGCCTTGCTCGCGGCCGAGACCACAACGATCACACTCTTCGGGAAAACCTGGTCGCTCCACGTCACTGATGCGCTCGGCATTTCGCTGACGAAAAACTTAGAACTGATCGACGATTCCATCGCATACCTTCGGGAGAAGGGCCGTCGGGTGTTCTACGACGCGGAGCATTTCTTCGACGGCTACAAGACCAATCCGGAGTATGCGCTCGCCACCATCAAGAAAGCGGTGGAGGCTGGTGCGGAGCGAGTGATTCTGTGCGACACGAACGGCGGGACGATGCCATGGGAAATACGTGAGATCTGCGGCGTGGTCCAACGCGCGTGTCAGGTGCCACTGGGCATTCATGCCCATAACGACTGTGACATGGCCGTGGCCAATTCCTTGGTGGCGATCGAAATGGGCATCGTCCAGGTCCAGGGGACAATCAACGGGATCGGAGAGCGTTGCGGCAATGCCAATCTTTGTTCGATCATCCCCAATCTTGAACTGAAGATGAAGCGTCCGGCTTTGACCGATCGGTTGAGCCATCTGAAGGACGTGTCAGGGTTCGTGACCGAGATCGCGAATTTGATGCCGAACAAGCACCAACCCTATGTCGGGGATTCCGCCTTTGCCCACAAGGGAGGCGTCCATATTCATGCGGTGCTCAAGAATCCGGCGACCTATGAGCATATCGATCCGGCTCAGGTCGGGAATCGCCAGCGGATGCTGATCTCCGATTACGGAGGCCGGAGCGGTCTCCTGGACAAGATCGAGGCCTACGGAATCCAGCTCCCCAAGAACCACTCCAAGGTCGATGAGCTGATCCACACGCTGAAGCATCGGGAGAGTCAAGGCTATCAATTCGAGGGAGCCGAAGGCTCGTTCGAACTCCTCATGCGGAAGGCGATGGGAAGCCATCGGCCGTCGTTTCAATTGCTTGGGTTTCGCGTGATTGTCGAAAAAAAACAAGAAGATGGACAACCCCTTTCCGAGGCGACCGTCATGGTCAAGGTCGGCGAGGCGGTCGAGCATACGGCGGCGGTCGGGGCCGGACCGGTCAATGCCCTTGACCACGCCTTACGCAAGGCATTGGAAAAATTCTATCCCCAACTCCGAGAGGTGAGACTTCTAGACTATAAGGTGCGGGTGTTGGCGGCCAATCGAGGGACCGAATCGAAGGTGCGGGTCTTGATCGAGTCCGGAGACCACAAGGATAAATGGGGAACGGTCGGGGTATCCGAGAACATTATCGAGGCGACGTGGCAGGCGCTCGTTGATAGTATCGAATACAAACTTCTGGAACAAGAAGGCGGGTTTCGAAAGCCATAGGCAACTTTATTCTTGACAGGTCCCGTAACCTCACGTAACTTAAGCAAAACTCACCGCATCGTGAGAAGAGCATCGGAGCGAGAACGCGGCGGGTTGCAGTGGTCGCGTAGGGGGGTGGCATGAGAAAGGCGGATATCGCAGAGGAAATTTTCAAACAAGTCGGTATCTCAAAGAATGAAGCCTCGGATATCGTGGAATTTGTGCTGAATCTGTTGAAGTCCGTCTTGCAGAAGGGAGAATCGGTCAAGATCGCGGGGTTTGGAAATTTTGTGGTGCGCAGCAAAGGCGCGCGCAAGGGACGCAACCCTCGAACTGGAGAAGAAATTGGGATTACTCCCCGTCGAGTTGTTACATTTCGGCCAAGCCAGGTGTTCAAAAAGTACGTCAACTCGTAAGTCTGCTTCACTCACATCATCGACCGCACCGTGAGGCCGGTCATGGGAACTGAGCCCAGGCTGGGGAGCAAGGTATTCTATAAAATCGGTGAAGTGAGTCAATTGACGAAGCTTCCCGCCTATGTGCTCCGTTTCTGGGAATCTCAATTCACGTTTTTGAGACCCAAAAAGAGTCGAGGGAACCAACGCCTCTATGTGCAACGAGATGTCGAAACCGTGTTGCAAATCAAACGCATGCTCTATGAGGAGGGTCATACCCTCGAGGGTGTCAAGCGCTATTGGGTGCGCCGCGGGCGGGCCGCGTCCCGTCGGCTGCGCCCGAGGGAAGTTGCCAAGAAGTTGAGGGGGGATCTTCAAGTTATTTTGAAAATCATCGACTCACATTCAGCTTGAACGAAGGAACGTTTCAACCGAAGACTGTCACGTGCTCATCGACCGAGAGACGTATCTGGGAGACACAAATGTCGGGGCGTAGCGCAGCCCGGTAGCGCACTCGCTTGGGGTGCGAGTGGTCGTGGGTTCAAATCCCGCCGCCCCGACCAGTTTGCCTCGTCTCGGCCGAAGAGTGTTTGAAACGTGAGTATCACTAATCGCTTTAATTCCGACAGCGGAGCTGCCTTGCGCAGCTCTTTTTTATTGAACGCCGACTATGCGCATCCTCGTCACCAATGACGATGGGATTCACTCGCCGGGGATCACGGCGCTGGCGAAGGCGCTGGCGGCGATTGGTGAGGTCTGGATTGTGGCTCCCGATCGCGAGCGTACGGCTGTCGGGCATGGCGTGACATTACACAAGCCCCTGCGTATTCACCAGGTTGGTCCGCGGACGTATGCCGTGAACGGCACGCCGGTGGATTGCGTGAATCTTGCGCTGCTTAAAGTCATGCCCAAGCCACCTGCCATCGTCGTGTCCGGTATCAATAAAGGAGTGAATCTCGGTGATGATGTGATGTACTCGGGCACCGTATCCGCGGCGATGGAAGGAACCATTCTCGGCGTCCCCTCCGTAGCGGTCTCTCAAGAAGGATTGGACGCCTTTCGCTTTGACGTCGGGGCGGCCTATGCCGTCCGCGTAGTCAGGCTGGTTCTGGCCCAGGGGCTTCCTGAAGAGACGCTGTTGAACGTCAATATTCCGAACCGTTTTCGTCATGGAATCAAGGGGGTACGGGTCACTTGCCTGAGCCGAAGGCGGTTTCACAATCCGATCATCGAAAAGCTTGATCCGCACGGACGCAAATATTATTGGATCGCGGGCGAACGGATTTCATGGAGTCGCAGTAAGGATGCTGATCACGAGGCAATCGAAGAAGGCTTTGTCTCTATCACGCCGGTCCGCTTGGACAGCACGCACCACGGAGCGCTGGATCATTTCCGCGCCTGGGAGCCGATCATGAACCGGGGGATCAGGAAAGCTCAACCGCCCCGTCGCCGATCGAGCCGCACCGGACAGATAGAGGCGTGATGGGAGGATTGATCGAAGCCATCATCGGCGAGTTGAGCCGGTTTGTCATCGCCTGTATTTCCCGATTTGGCTATGGGGGCATCGTTTTTACGATGGCCGTCGAAAGTGCCTGCATTCCGCTTCCCAGTGAAATCATCATGCCGTTTTCCGGCTATCTGGTCATGACCGGTCAGTTCACCATGCTCGGAGTCACGCTGGCCG
The DNA here is from genome assembly GCA_002083365.1 of Nitrospira sp. SG-bin1. Taxonomy (NCBI): domain Bacteria; kingdom Pseudomonadati; phylum Nitrospirota; class Nitrospiria; order Nitrospirales; family Nitrospiraceae; genus Nitrospira; species Nitrospira sp. SG-bin1. Next base: position 59,837 of record LVWS01000031.1, read on the forward strand.
GCGCCGTGGGCAATGTGCTCGGGTCGATTGTTGCGTATTACGCGGGTGTTTGGGGGGGGCGGCCATTTGCGGAGCGTTATGGGCCGTATTTTCTGGTCTCGCACCATGATTTGGATATCGCCGACCGTTGGTTCGCCAAATATGGAGAAGCCGCGGTCTTTTTCAGCAGAATGCTCCCGGTGGTCCGGACATTCATCTCGCTTCCCGCCGGCATTGCGAAGATGAATTTCCCCCGGTTCGTCCTCTTCACCTTTGTGGGCGCGCTGCCCTGGTGCTATCTGCTGGCCTATATCGGCCTTCGCATGGGCGAACAGTGGGAGCATCTGCGGGATTATTTCCATCAATTTGACATCGTCATCGGCCTGGTTTTGGCCGCAGCCATCGGATACTTCCTCTGGTCGCACTGGCCCGCCAGACGTACGAGCCCAGGGTCATAAGCGCCATGCTCAAGCTGTTCAATACGCTGACCGGACGGCAAGAACTGTTCGCGCCGATTGAACCGAACAAAGTACGCATGTATGTCTGTGGCGTGACCGTCTATGACTATTGCCACATCGGCCATGCGCGGAGTGCATTGGTCTTTGACGTGCTTCGGCGTTACTTGGAATATAGCGGCTATGCCGTGACATTCGTGAAGAACTTCACGGACGTGGACGACAAGATCATTAAGCGGGCGAACGAACAGGGGGTGTCCTGCGAGGCGGTGACAGCCAAGTATATTCAGGCGTATCACGAGGACATGGGGAAGCTGGGTATTCGAGCCGCGACGGAAGAGCCGAAGGCCACGGAACATATTGACGACATCGTTCAACTCACGGAACGATTAGTGGCCAAGGGCTTAGCGTACGCCGTGGATGGGGACGTGTACTTTGAAGTGGCGAAATATCCGGATTACGGACGCCTCTCGAAACGACGGCTTGAGGAGTTGCAAGCCGGAGCGCGCGTGGATGTGGATGAACGGAAGCATCACCCGATGGACTTCGCCCTTTGGAAAAGCAGTAAGCCGGGCGAGCCGGCATGGGAGAGCCCATGGGGGGCGGGACGGCCGGGTTGGCATATCGAATGTTCCGCCATGTCGATTCGGCACTTGGGTGAAACCTTCGACATCCATGGCGGCGGGATGGACCTGATTTTTCCGCATCATGAGAACGAGATCGCGCAATCCTGCGGCGCCACGGGAAAGGAGTTCGCCCGCTATTGGGTGCACAACGGATTTGTACAGATCAATAAAGAAAAGATGTCGAAGTCGCTGGGGAACTTCTTCACGATCCGTGAGATCTTTGAGAAGTCGGAATGGTCGGAGGAGGTGACGGGTGAGATTCTCCGATATTTTCTCCTTTCGACTCATTATCACGGACCGCTCGATTTTTCCGATCAAGCATTGAAAGAGGCGAAGAACGCGTTGAATGGGTTCTATGACCTCTTTGGACGGTTAGCTGAGCCGGGTGGAAATGAGATGACGAATCCGAGCCTCGATGCGGCAATAAATCGCTGCAGGGCCGAGTTCAGCGCTGCCATGGATGACGACTTGAATACGCCTGTGGCGATTGCAGCCTTACAGCGATTGCGAAGCGATGCGAATAAATTGCTTGGCCAAAGCCTTTCCGCTGAAGGGCGCCGAAGAGTTAGAGAGGAATTTTGGTCGCTTGGCAGCAACCTAGGGCTGTTTCAGTTGGACCGGTGGCAATTCGGTAGTGCCGTATCAGAAGCTTTCCCGCTCAACATTGATGAAACTACGACCGACAGATCTGTTCTTAATGAGACGGACATCGACAGGATGTTAATAGAGCGCAGAGAGGCTCGGAGTCGAAAAGACTTTAGACGGGCAGATGAAATCCGTCAGTCGCTCGCAGCCCAAGGCATCATCATCGAGGACAAGCCCGATGGCACCAGCCGGTGGAAGCGCTGACGCACAGGATATGATCTACGGCATCCATGCCGTACGCGAAGCGCTGAAGGCTGGCAAACGACCCTTGCAACGCCTGCTGGTTCTTCGAACTGACAAACAGTTTGCCGATCTGGTGCAACTGGCGCGATCGCGCCGGGTTCCGATTCATGTGCAACCCTTGGCGTCCTTCGACCGACTGGTTCCCAACGGGAAGCACCAAGGTGTGGTGGCATTCATCTCGGCAAAGGCCTATCAGACAGAGGAATCGATTCTCGCACGCGCCATTCAGCGGCAGGAGGCGCCGCTGGTGGTCATCTTGGACGGCGTCGAGGATCCTCACAATCTCGGTGCCGTGCTGCGGACAGCGGAGGGTGCGGGTGCCCACGGTGTGTTTATTCCTGAACGACGAGCCGTCGGTCTTACGTCGGTGGTCGCCAAAGCTTCCGCCGGGGCCATCGATCATATTCCGGTGGCCCGCGTGACGAACACAAGCCGATTACTTGAATCGTTGAAAGCGGTCGGAGTCTGGATTTACGGGGTGACGCCCTCGGCGAACAAGCTCTTCACGGATGTCGACCTCCGTGGACCGATTGGATTAGTCTTGGGAAGTGAGGGAGCGGGAATCAGACCCGGTGTCCTGCAACATTGCGACGAATGTGTCCGTATTCCCCTTCGAGGACAAGTTCAATCGTTGAATGTCTCCGCTGCGGCGGCCATCGTCCTATTTGAGGCGGTGCGTCAACGCTGGCCTATTCAGAGGGCCGACGTTACCGGATCCTGAGCACACCGCCCTGAATGGCGGTTTTCAGCAATTGAGCCGTATTCGATACTCGCATTTTCTTCATCATATTGGCGCGGTGGGCCTCGACGGTTTTGACGCTGATTTTCAGCCGTTGACCGATTTCCTTGTTCTTAAAGCCCGCCCAGATCAATTCCAGAATTTCCTGTTCGCGTGAGGTCAGTGACTCGGGACGCTTCGTGCGCGGAGGCGGTTCAAGATCCGCCAGCGATTTTCGAGGTCGGGACTTTCCGGTTGTCTTCGCCATGGCAGTTAGCTCTCCATATTGATAGGTCTGTACATCAGGTATACTAATAAACACTCGCGAGACGTATCACGTTTAACACCCTCCACCTTAGTTATTATGGAATGGGCGTGTCAGAATGTAAAGAAAGGCACTTCGGCCCTAGTAGGGTTACCGGGTAGGGAAATAACTCTCAGCAATAATGCAATGAGGAGCACGCATTGTCGATGTTTCTGATCGCCGGGCTGTTCGGCGCCCTCATCGGGAGCTTTCTCAATGTGTGTATCTACCGCCTACCTCGGCAGGAATCAATCGCATGGCCGGGTTCTCATTGTCCGCGATGCGCGCACCCCATTGCCTGGTACGATAACATTCCTATTTTGAGCTTCCTCGCATTGGCCGGGCGCTGTCGGCATTGCGCCGTGGGTATTCCGTTCCGCTATCCATTGATCGAGATTCTCAACGCGTTAGGGTACGTGGGACTGCTCTGGGTTTTCGGTCCCAGCTGGACCGCAGCGGCGTACGGCCTGCTCTATTCAGCTCTCCTCGTGGTCGCCGGGACAGACCTGTCCCATAAAATCATCCCGAATGCCGTGACGTTTCCCGGCATCATTATCGGCTTCCTTTGTGCCGCCACCATCTTACCCGTTGGTGCTCCGGATAGTGTGCTGGGAATCCTCGTGGGCGGAGGCATTCTGTGGGTGCTTGCATGGGCGAGCCCCTACGTCTTCGGAAAAGAGGGAATGGGAGGAGGAGACATTAAGCTTTTGGGCATGATCGGGGCGTTCCTGGGATGGAAGCCAGCCGTGATGACCATCATGGTAGGCTCGTTCCTAGGGTCGGTGGTCGCGGTTGCTCTGATTGCGGCCAAGGTGATTAAAAGGGAAGATTACATTCCCTTCGGGCCATTTCTCGTGTGTGGTGCGCTGGTGGCGCTGTTCTTTGGGCAATCCATCCTCGACTGGTATCAAGGGCTGATAGCCGGATAATTGGCTCTCATGGCCGATTCCCACCCTTTCGTACTGTATCTCTTCAGCAAAGAACTGTATCTCTTGAGGTACTTCTATCCGGAGCCCTGTCTTTTCTTGTAGGCCGCCTCAGTTCCCGATCTCCAAGGCCTTTCTTATCCTCACGTCACTAATTCAACAGCTTAGGGGATTGCACCATCACGTATCAGACGGAGCACCATCCAGGAAAGCATCAATTATGAGTGGCACGAGTCTTGTCATAGCGTCGGACCATCCGCGTGATATTGACCCGGTGAGGAAGGTATGAAGCAAGACGGTAAGACCCTAACGGAACTCATGGTGGTTGTGGCGATCATCGGGCTGGTGGCCATGATGGCCGTTCCCAACTACTCAGTCTTCAACTCGCGTTCCCAAATCCGTTGCACAAGTGAGGAGATCGCGTCAGAACTGCGCCTTGCCCGGCAACTGGCGATGACCTATCGAGATAGAGTTCGCATCATCGTCGACCCTGAACAGCAGATCCTTGTAACTCAGTTCGTCAATAGGGCCGCCACGCGCCACGCGTATTACTATGGAGGAAAGGGAATCGTGATCGAAGAGCCTACCACCGGCCCAGAAATCCTCTTCCATCCAAGCGGACGTTCTGCCAGTGCCACGACGATTCACATTCATAGCTTTGACGGACAGACTCAGCAACTCACCGTGAGCATCACGGGGAGGGTATCGGTCTTATGAAACGGACAATGACAACCGATGGCTTCAGTCTCATTGAGGTGATGGTGGCCATGGTGATCACAGGTATCGCTCTGATGGGTGCCCTTGGCGCAGTTGAGATGTCGTCGAGGCACATCCAACAGGGCGGTCTGAACAGTAAGGCTGCCGAGTTCGCCCAGGCAAGATTGGAAGCGAAGCGTTCCATCCACTGGCGGTCCCTCCTTGAAGAGGACCATGATCGGAATGGTGTTCCGGAAACCTTCATGACCGATGATGGGCAAGGCGCGGACGGGACTGCGGGGGATGGAATCTATACTGCTATGTCGGAGCATGATGGAGTGACAGTCGTGTGGACGATAGAAGCAGACCCCCCAGGACCGGTCCACTCCGCGGCCATGGTGATGATCCGAGCGATCGCGTCTTATCCCGGCTACAATGGACACAGAAAAGAAGTGCAACTGGCGACTATTCGAGCCAATCCAAACTTTGTGGGGCCACGATGAAGCAAATACATCTGAACGGATCCGATCAGGAGGGGAGACATTCCATCGCCATGAGGTTTGGACAGCGTGGTGTGTGTTTGACCGAGTTGATGATCGGCCTGACGGCAGGAGCGATCGTGTTAGCGGCGGCGTTGAATGCATTCAATATCGTGCAGGCTCACGTCAGCAAACAGCAACACAACCTGAAACACCAGCAAGATTTCCGGTTGGGGTTAGAGGTATTCGAACAAGAAGTGCGATTGGCAGCAGCGGATTCGATTGAAACGGCCACTCCCGAGGAATTTCGGTTCCGCGCGAATATCAGTGCCCATCGAACCATCACGACCGCCGCGGTTCAGCCGGGTCAATCGGTCCTTGCGGTGCAGGATGGTAGCGGTTGGGGAGAGGGAAAGACGATCATCATGTGTAGCCGCCAGGTCTGTGAAACACATCGACTCTCCCGCGCAGGACAACAGCATCAGTTGACCTTGATGGAACCTGTCGCTTCGCCAATCCCTGCAGGTGCCTCCGTAGAGGTGAATAATCGGATAGCCTATTACGCGAAACGAGATGAATCCGGAACGGTACGGCTGATGCGAATGGTCGACGGAGGAGCGAATACTCTCATCGGAGATCTGGGAGAACTACGATTGTCGTATTGGGACGAGCATGGTCATGTGACGCAGCAGCTCTCGTTCATGAAGCGAGTCGTGCTCGAAATCAAGTCCAGTCAACCCCCGCAGAAGATGATGCGGGAGGTAAGTTTTCGATCATAGGAGGACAACATGTCGTGTGTGACTAAAAATGATCATCAGGAAGGAGTTGCACTCTTGGGGGCGATGGTGATCGCGATCATCCTCTCGCTGATGGGCATGACGCTTCTCAATCTTGCCGGACAAGAAGTTGTCAGTGCCGGGCTTGGAAACCAGGCGGCAGTTTCCCAGCAACTTGCGGACGCGGCTGGTGAATTAGTGATGGCTTGGTTTCACAGCCCTCGCGTCGCCGCAGGCAGACCTCAGTTTTCGTTCCTTCGTGAAAAAAGAAATCACGATCGGGATGGAGCGCCATCGTTTTTCGATGAATCCGGGCGGTCGCAATTCATCGGCACGGTGGATCACCCGGATGTTCGGTTACACGCCGACAATCCATCGGATAACAAACTCTTAAACGACGCAGAGATCGGGATGTTTCGCACAATGGCACACTTAGGACAGGTGGAAGAACTCAAGATCTATGCACCTTCCAAACCCGGCCTCTTGTGCACCGTCGATGCCACAGTGACAACGCATACCCATCCACCGGTGAAGCAATCGCTCCAAATGCAGTTGGCGGCATTGGACGTGCCGCCACTGAGAGCGGCCGTGCAAGTGGGCCGGCATCTTGGTCGTATCGAACGAGGGAGCGAATCGCCGGTCTCTGTGCATTGGGGTGAGTTAAAGGTGGGAGGTGATCTAGTTGTCGCACAGGCGGGCGCAATCCCAGTGAAGAGCGCGGTTGCAGCCGTAACAGGGCGCACCTATGAGGAAATGACTCAGCAAGAGGATCAGTGGATGGAAGCCTGGATAGGAGGAACTGTTCAAATCACTCAATCACCATCGGGGCAGGTCCCTATGTTGCCCCACAATCTTCACGTGGGTCAGAATCCGATTCCGGGAGTTCGCCTCGATCAGTGGACCTATGACCACCTGAAACGAGTGGCAAAACGATTCGGTCGCTATTTCGCGATTGATCGAGAGGGCCGTCTATATCCAAACGGCACGATAGAGTCGGGACGCGGTATCTCCCCAGACGAGGTCTTTCGGTCACAGGAAGAGGGCGATCAGCGTGGCCTGATATTCATCGATACACTCGATCAAACGGCTCCCCGCCCAGACAACCTCGGGGTGGTGAGATTGCAAGCTCCCTATTTTGAAGGCACGGCGGTCGTGCACGGTCACGTTGTGCTGGCTCCCAGTGGGTCAGGGCGGTCGATTCAGGCGTTGAGTCCTCCACAAGCCACTCAGGGGCACAATGGGTTTCGGACACCCATTCAACTCTCCGGCGTGCATTTCAATGGAGCGCTCTACGCAAGTGGTGACATTACGATAGCTGGAGGAGTCAGGCTCTATGGCGCAGTGACCGCACTCGGAACCATTGCTCCTGCCGGGTCCGGAAGCAGATTGGAGGTGTGGTATGACCACGATTTCAGCCACGGATTGTACCGCGGATTGCCCGTGGTCTATCGCGCTCCCGGCACATGGATGGCTCGATATTGAACGAACACCAGGATCAAAGATCTCGAAGTGTGACGAGACACATGAAAGCAAGTTCTTATTGTCGATGGAAAAGGATGGAACAGAATGATCACTCAAGACGTTGAAAAACATCACAAACGGCAGGTCCTTTCGGTTGTCAATCTGAAGAAGCCTTCGATGGCTAAACAATCACGCAAGATGACGATGGGGCGTAGTCTCTTGGACTGTATCGCCTATCGTGGGCTTATCAAGCAAACGGACCTCGATGCTGCCATAGAAGAGTCGCTATCGCGGGAAATGGATTTAGAAACCCTTCTGCTCGATAAGTATTGCGTGCCCAAGACGGCACTCGGGTCTGCGCTCAGCGAGTTCTATCAATGCCCACATGTCACCTATGATGAGCGAACCGTCATCGATCCGGATCTCTTGAAAGACCTGAGTTTGGACTATCTCCGAAAAAGCGTTTGGATTCCACTGAAGCGACAAGGGAATGTCATCGACATTGTCATCAATGACCCGCATGATCTGGAAAAAGGTCTCGATATTCGGCGCGCGTTCCCTGGTACGACAATACGCTTTTCCGTTGGGCTTCGGCGGGATATCGAACAATATCTCCTGGTCGCAACTGGCCGGGCCAACGGAGGATCCATCACGGAGATTCTCGGAGAGCTGGTTGATGAAGCGGGCGTCGAACGACACGGTGAGGCCGAGTCGGGAGAGATCGATGAAAATGATTCGGCCATTGTGCGCCTCGCAAACCAGGTGATCGCCGAAGCCTATAGATTGGGAGCTTCTGATGTTCATATTGAACCCTATTCGGATCGCAAGGAGACGGCGGTCCGGTTTCGCGTCGATGGCACATGTTTCACCTATATGCGGATTCCCGCGGTCTACCGGCGTGCGATCGTCTCGCGGCTAAAAATTATGGCCAACTTAGATATCGCGGAACGGCGTAAACCTCAAGATGGAAAGATACGGTACAAGTTGGCGAAGAACCGCGAGATCGAATTGCGTGTTGCTACTTTGCCGACTGCGGGAAACAATGAGGATGTGGTGTTACGGCTACTGACTGCCAAGGAAACGATGCCATTGGAGGCTATGGACTTTTCACCGGACGTTCTACAGATCGTTAAGGAGCTGTCCGAACGTCCGCATGGAATTGTTCTTTGTGTGGGACCGACCGGATCAGGGAAGACCACTACACTCCATGCTGTTATGAAACACATCAATACCGATGAGCGAAAAATCTGGACTGCGGAGGACCCAATCGAGATCACACAGGAAGGTTTGAGGCAGGTTCAGGTGCATCCTAAGATCGGATTTACCTTTGCCGCTGCGATGCGCGCATTCCTTCGTGCCGACCCGGACGTGATCATGATCGGGGAGATGCGGGACAAAGAAACGGCCGATATCGCTATAGAGGCGTCGCTCACCGGCCATTTGGTGATGAGCACGCTCCATACCAACAGTGCAGTCGAAACTATCACTCGATTGCTGGACATGGGTTGCGACTCGTTCAACTTTGCCGATGCGATGTTAGGAGTACTGGCCATGCGGCTCTGTAAGCGCATTTGTTCTAGCTGTAAAGAAGCATACCGTCCGACTCGGCAAGAGTATGATGAACTTGTCCAAGGCTATGGTGCGCGATACTGGGACAAGCTTGGAGTGGCTTACACGGAAGATTTAATCCTGTATCGTGGACGTGGGTGCGAGATCTGCAATCACAGCGGATTTAAAGGTCGAGTAGCGCTGCACGAACTCCTCGTTGGTTCAGAAGAAATAAAGAACTTGATCCAGGCGAGAGCCAGGACTGCTGAGATTCTCAGCGTGGCGATGCGGGATGGTATGGTCACCTTGCTGCAGAATGGTATCCAGAAGGTACTGTTGGGACTGACAACATATCGGCAAGTCCGAGCCGTTGCAATTAAGTAGCTTAGAACCTATCTCAAAATAGTTGACGACCTGAAGATTCATCCCTATAAGTCCGGTCATGCTTCGTCTGCGTGACGACCAATGGGAACGGATTCGAGAGCACTTCCCTGAAGAGCACCTCCCGGACAGCCGCCCCGGCCGGAAACCTGTGCCGACCCGAGCGGTCTTGGAAGCTGTGCTCTGGATTCTGAACACCGGCGCCCAATGGCACTTCCTGCCGCAGTGCTATCCCCACTACAAGACCGTCCATCGGCGGTTCCAACAGTGGTGTCAACGCGAGGTGCTGCGGGAGGTGCTCACGCAGTTGGCCAACACGTTGCGTGAGGAAGGCGCGCTCGACGAACGTGAGAGCTTCATCGATGCGACGTTTGCCGCCGCGAAAGGGGGCGGCGACGCGGTCGGCCTGACCAAACGTGGCAAGGGCGTGAAAATCCTGGCGATCGTGGATCGTCATGGATTGCCCCTCTCCGTCAGTACGCATGCGGCGAATCATCATGAAGTCACCTTGGTCCAACTCAGTTTCGACTTCTACATGCTGGAGGCGAAACCCGAGCATTTCATTGGTGATCGGGCGTATGACAGCGATGGGCTCGATGACGACCTCAAGCACCACGGCGTCCACATGATTGCGCCCCATCGCTCAACCCGGAAACTGAAGACCCAAGATGGCCGGCATCTACGCCGGTACGAACGGCGCTGGCTCGTCGAGCGCTTCTTTGCCTGGCTCCAGTGGAAACGGCGACTCCTCATCCGCTGGGAGTACTATGCCACCAATTTCCTCGGGTTCGTCCAGCTCGCCTGCATCACGATGCTCCTCAAGCAATTTTGAGATAAGTTCTAGTCAGAGAGTCAGCGACCGATAGAAACTGTCAGGAAATCAGGTCAACACCCGGGTGAAAGCTCGTAGGTTCATCAGCATACCGGGTTGAATGCGGATAAATTCCAATCCGCATCGACGCTCGTAAACCCCACGAACTGCAGCCAGTTCAATGTGAATCGACGCCTCGCCGCTTAAGAGGTCTACTTCCAGTGAAACGTAGGTCGAAATCGACGGAAGGTTCTCCGCAGTGACGGCACATCCTTGGGCCGAAAGATTCAAAACAGTTCCCTGCGACATACCTTCATCGTTTGACAATCGGCAGGGAAGCTGAACGGCAAACCGCTGGATCTTGCGAGACTCTTTTTTCATCGCCCACTTTTATTTGGTCACTACCCACGCTTTGTACTGCAGGTACCCTAGTGGCGACAGTTCATTCTGTCAACACGGGATCGCTGCACCAAACAGTGCAACGTCTCTAACGAAAATTGTCGTGCACGAGTGCGAAAACCGGCTGCGTCGCTTCTAAATTAAAGAAACAAGAATGTAATTAAATCAATCAGTTAAACTAATTCCAGGCTTTCTTTTGAACGGCATGCCCCTTGCTCGATCAGAGGGTGCCATGGTGCAACCAACAATAAACCGAGGATGGTTAGAGCAGAGCGGATATTCGCTTCTGGAACTCATGATCGTTGTCGCGATCATCGGAGTCATTGCAGGCCTAGGAGGGATTAATTTCGGTGTGTGGAAATCTCGCGCAGATTTGAAGGAAGCCGTTCAGCTTATCAGGAATGAATTAGCAGTGGCTCGCATGACGTCGATGAGCCGCAACGTGTCCGTCACCACGACTATCACGGTCGTTCCCACGATGGTTACTGCGGTGACCACCAATACGAATACAGGCGCTCAACTTTCTTCCGTATCAAGCACTATTACCCGCATAAATGGCATCACGAATCAAACTGGAGGTGGTCCTGGTCTGCCTCCTGTCTTTACAGCAGCTCCGAATGCCACGGTTCAATTCAACTCTATGGGATACCGAGTAGGAGGCGCCGTGCCAGGATCGCAAAACCAAGTGATAGGTCTTGTCAACGACTTGGGAACGACGTATGCCATCCGAATCAACCCGCGTGGTGTTGTGGACTGGTGTCCCAGTCAATTCTGTATCGGGACTCGTTAGCAGGAAATGATGAAGAAGATATCGCAAGCAGAATCCGGGTTTACCTTGCTGGAAGGCATGATCGCCACTGCTATATTGGCTGCTGGCGTGATTGCTATGACGGCGATGCAAGGAATTGCCATTACACGCAACGTCGATTCGACCGAACTTACGATAGCGACGAATCTGGCCTCGGAAATACTGGAACGGATTCAATACAACCGCCGTAACGTCACAGCCTATGCCAATATGGACACTGCCAATCCTTGTGTCCTTCCTGCTTTACAGGTCATGGCTCAGGGCGATTGTGTCCAGTGGCGGGCAATGATGATAAACCAAGGGGCCTCTGGGATCAGTCAGGCGTCAGTACTAACTGGTGTGCGAGGCGTGGTGACAGTCAATCCTATCGTAACGAATCCACCTCTGAATCAGAGCAGAGTGAATGTCGTCATAACGTGGACTGGGCGAAATATGGGCACGACTGCAGCGGCTCCACGGAGAGTCATGTTGGATACCACTATAGCACCGGAGTGAAGGGATAGTTGGCGGAGAATGAAAACATCTGCGCTTCATAGAAGTAACCAGTACGGACTCACGCTCGTCGAATTGATGTTTGCCGCTACTATCGCGGTGGGTGTCGTCGCTGCCGGACTTGCAGTAGTAAGTTCATTTGAAAAATCCAACGCCACCACGGGGCAAACGGGGGAAACTCAGCAAAATGTTCGGAACGCCATGGAAATGATTGCCAGAGATATCAGACAAGCGGGATTTGGGTCGATCGGGGCAGTCGGTAACTGCCCAACCGCAATAGTTCCTCAGGATAACAATGTTGCCGGACCTGACGCAGGACCGGATCGTATCAGCCTGATCGTGCCCTTGGGAAACCCGGTGGGAACTGTGACAAGGCCACCGTGGTTACTACAGGGCGCGGTCGGCCCAGGTTTTAATGCGGTGACACTTGCTTCTGTTCAGGCCGTAACAGACATGACGACTGAGTGGGGTAACGGCGGTTTACTTGGAGCCACGATTAGCGTTGCTGGGAGCGCCACAGCCTCAGTAACCGGAGTAGGCGGATCTACGATAGCCATCACGCCGATTCCGGCTCCAGTGGCCTTTGGTGCGAACACGCCGGTATACCTGCTGCAGTGCATCACCTATCAGATCATTCCGCCGCCAGATATCAATAACCTATGTGACGGTCGCTTTCCCTGTTTGGTTCGAGGAGTGGGGACAGGTGGACTAAATTGCGATACCCCCAATAGTCGCTGCATCTCCATTGCAGACGAAATCGAAGATATCCAATTTGCCTATGCCTGCGACGGATGCAACTTGGGGCTTAATGGCGGGATTCCGGACGGGATCATTGACGATCAGGCGGGGAGCCAAGCAGGGTTCGATCAAATGGACTTCATCAGCAATAATGGTTGGGCTCTTGGCCAGATGACGCCGGACAAGATCAGTTTGGTTCAAGTGAACATCGTCGGACGTGAACGATTCGTCGATCAAGGATTTGGAGAAGGAATCGTGGCCAATCGAATAGTTCAGGCTCAGCCATTACAAATTTCTGACCACAACCATGTCGCTGGGCTGTTTGCCGCCGGCGATCTTGCAGGACTCAATCCGCCATATGCTTCGACCAGACGACGCATGTTCACCCGAACGATAGAGGTGCGAAATCCTGGGCGATAGCCATGTGAAGGAGAATTAGCGTGGGCACAACAAGCTCGAAAATACAACGGCGCAAACTTCTGGGGAATGAACAGGGGTTTGCCCTTTTTGGTGTCTTCCTCACCATCCTCATGATGACTGCCCTTGGAGTCGCGGCTATGACGATGACAGGTCTCGAGAATCGGATGGCGGGATCGGCCAATACCACCGACTCAGCAGCGGCGGCAGCGGAGTCCTGCATTGGAACTGGGACCAACGTGATTCTTCAAACCTTACAGGAGCGGCAAGTTCCAGCGGCTTATGTCGGGGCTACCGCTGTGATTCCCTCAAATGCGGAAAACCCCGGTATGCCACCCACTCTCACACAAGAGATCATGGGACAAGCAGATAATAATCCTGACTTCTCCATGGGAACTGGTGCATCCCCCGATATTCAGATGACCGCTGGACCATTTGCGATCGTCGGTGACATTGATCGGCTCTATATCAAACAGAAATCCGGCGGCTCATTGCAGTTTGCTGCAGGATATGAGGGGGCCTCACAGGGGGCCTCCGGCGGTGGTGCAGAGGCCTTTTATCAAATCGAATGTACGGCAACGCTCATGGCCACTGGGGCCACAAGTCGGATTCGAGCGATCTATGCCTGTGTCAGTGCAGCTGGGGAAAGTTGCCAGCGGAAGATTTAACGGAGGCGTCGATGTTGTACGATTGGTCACATAGAAGCTTCCAAGTAATGAAACGGTACGTATGGATAAGTTGGCTTCCAATGCTATTTTTCATCGGCACGGCAGGAGCTGCTCATTTTGTGACCGTCCCACAGGTCCTGGCTGACGAAGACAAGAATCCCTATCCCAACTTTAAAGCCGGCCAGATGACGGGCATCCAAGGGGCTGAGATTCAAATCGACAACACGAGTTATCCCATGATCCCATCCATGGCTATCACGGATCAGTACGACAATCCTGTGAGCTTGAAAGATATCTCCCAAGGGGCGAGGGTGCTTTTCCATCTCGATCATAAGGGACGTGTTGATCGGCTCGTTGTGTGGATTCCGAGCTAAGCGGGCGAACCGAGCCAGTTCTACGAAGCTTGAGTGTAAGGAGGGTATCATCATGAATGGTCGTACCATTGCCACCTCTATGCACGTCGCCCTTATTGCAGGGATCCTCTGGTGGAGCGGATCTTCTGTATCCGCTCAGACCTTGTCACAATATACAAGCGAACCACCGTTCCTGACGGAAGCCGTCGCGCCGAACATCCTGCTATTGATGGATAACTCTGGAAGTATGGATAATTCGGCTTACCACAATGCGAATGAAGCTTACAATCCAGCCAAAACATACTACGGTTATTTTGATCCCATGCTGTGCTACAAATTTGCGTCAAATCGATTTCAAATCGGGACTCCAAGGGCAGCGACGGCTCCAACCTGTGGCGCTACCTATCCCTGGGACGGGAACTTTCTCAACTATATGACAATGTCCCGCATGGAGGTTGCGAAGTGGGTGATGATGGGCGGTAAGTGTGCCCCCCGAGCTATCAATGGTACTTGTTATCCCGGTGGGAAGCTTAATTTTGAATCGAGCGATCGGTTCACGGCTTTGACTGCCAGTGCGGATGGTGTCACGTCCTACACAGGGACAAGATGTTTCGATCGGGCCGGCAACGACCTCATCGTGTATGGTGGAGCGGCTTGTAGCGGAGGCAGTACGTCTCATTCACTTACTGTCGACATTGCCTCAGAACCTGCCGGTGTTATCCAGCAAGTAGGGGATAAGGCGCGATTCGGATTGATGCAGTTCAAAGGAGCAGGCGACGGGGGGAAGGTTCTCGCTGATGTCGGTGCCGGTTTGACGAGCATGGTGAATGCTATCGAAAATACCTCGGCCTCTACATGGACGCCCTTGGGGGAATCGCTCTATGAAGCGACGCGATACTTCGCCCAGATCCCTCCAGCCTATAACAACTCAGATTATTCCTATAATGTTCAAAATAAAGACCCGTACTACTACACCTCTCCATGGTCAGACACGCCTCAATATGTCAAATGCTGTAAAAGCTTCGTGATGATTTTTACAGACGGGCAACCGACTCAGGACTTAAACATCCCTTCAACCATCATGGATAAAGCGCATACAGCAGCTGCCCATGCGCCAGTCGGGTTCATTGGACATTGTACAGGTGCTGCTGGTTGTACTGTAGATCATAACTCCCCTCCCCATAGCGGTCATGGCGGAGGGATGACCAACCATTCGGCGAACGGCCAAGTTGATCATCACGACAATTGTTCAGCGTACTACGGTGGAGTTGCCATATCCAATGATGTCTGTTGGAGCAATGGGTCCCATTATCTTGATGATGTGGCTTACTATGCCCACACGACTGACCTTCGGAACGGCAGCCTTCCTGGCATCAATCTCAATGGATCAGATGCAACGGGAAAAGACCTCCCAGGTGTTCAGAACCTGACGGTCTATACGTTTTATGCATTCGGTAACGGGTCGAGGCTTCTTCAGGACGCCGCCAAGATGGGAGGCTTTGAAGATCGCAACAACAATCTGGCATTTGACGCTGGCGATGTGTGGGATCAGTACAACAACTATTCCGGAGGATTAGGAGCCGATGGTATTCCGGATACCTATTTTGAATCGTCGAACGCCGATGACATGCGAGACCGATTTGTCGCTGCCATCAATAGTATTCTCCGTCGGAGCCAGTCAGGTACATCGATATCGGTATTGGCCACGTCTGGGACAGGAGAAGGAGCGCTCTATCAATCCTTTTTTTACCCCAGCACGGCTGAGTCAACGACCAATATCGATGTTCGATGGACCGGATTTACTCAGGGCTTGTGGGTCGATAAGTTCGGAAATATCCGAGAAGATACACAGGAAGATAATCGGTTAACGTTAGCGGATGACTACATCATCAATACAATCATTGATCCGACGACCGGAGATGTCGGCGTCCAACGGTTTGTTGACAGTGATGCTGATGGAAAAGCCGACGATCCGACCGCACCGCTTCCAACCATTCCCTTAAGAGAGGTGAAGGGGATTTGGGAGGCAGGGAAACAACTGGCAAAAATGGACCATGCCAATCGCCGAATCTTGACATGGGTCGATGTGAACAATGACGGAGTGGTTGACACGGGGAAGGATACGAAAGGCCAGACAGACGGGACTCACACCGCGGCCTCAGGGGAAGTGATCCCATTCACGACCGCCAGCGCGGCTCTGTTAAAAGAGTACTTGAGGGCTGATTCCGATTCACCGGCGGCTAATCCCTTTAAGTCTGTCGATATCATTCAGTTCATTCGAGGCTGTTACGACACCAACCCTGGTGGGCCTTGTCCGAAGTCGGCTCAGCTGCGGGATCGTCGTTTAACAGTGTCCGGGGTGGGACTATCCGTATGGAAATTGGGAGACCCTGTCCATTCCACTCCCACCATCGTGTCGCAGCCACGGGAATCCTATGATTTCATCTATGGTGATCCAGGCTACTTGAACTTCTTTAAACGGTGGAAGAACCGACGACACGTCGCTTATGTGGGTGCGAATGATGGCATGCTCCATGCTTTTAACGGAGGATTCTATAACCGAGGTGACGATCCTAGTACGCCATTAAAGGAACATGGGTGGTTTTCCAATGCAACAACGAGTGATGGTCGAGGGCAAGAGCTCGGAGATGAACTTTGGGGCTTTATCCCCTATCAACTCTTGCCCCATCTCCGCTGGTTAGCACAGGCGGACTATACCCATGTGTACTATGTGGATCTCAAACCGAAAGTGACGGATGTTCGTATCTTTACTCCCGAACCGGCATGCGCCGCTGATCCCTTGGCGCCCACCTGTATCCATCCGAACGGATGGGGCACCATCCTCATCGGAGGATTCCGCATGGGTGGAAGCTGTGGAATGTGCGGTGCCGGTGGTGCTCCACCTATGACGGTGAACATCGGAGGAACCAACCGAACGTTCTACACGGCTTATTTTGCTCTCGATATTACTGACCCGGATGCGGAGCCCAAGCTGCTCTGGTCGTTCAGTGATTCCAGCATGGGCCTTTCCACCAGTTATCCTACGGTCGTGAGGATGAATCCGCCTGGTCAGAAAACCTGTCCGCTGACTGGTCTCTGCAATGATGTGTGGATGGCTGTATTCGGATCCGGCATGACAGGGTATGATGGCCGAATTAACCAGACAGGAAAATTCTATGCGGTCGATATTAAGACGGGCCCTAAGACCGGCACGGGAGTCAGCGCGACCAATGTATTCCAGACGTTTCCGATCAAGAGTTCATCGGGAGGTGACCTGGACACCTTCCTCGGTGATTTGGTCAGTGTTGATCGTGACTTGGACTACCGTGCTGATGCTGTCTATGGCGGGTCAGTCATCAACGATGGAAGCCTCCCCTGGAGGGGGCGGATGTACCGCTTGACCACCGGTGGATGTCTCGCCGGGCCTTGTTCTGCTTCGACATGGGGATACAATCAGTCGGGGAGCCACGTGCCCACTGAGGTCCTGGATGACTTTTCACCCTATCCGTCTGGGACCGTGATACAAGCAGGGCCAATGGTTGCGGCTCCAGGTCTTACGGTTGATGACGCAAACAACTTGTGGGTATTTTTTGGTACAGGGCGGTTCTTTGGCAATGCTGATAAGAGCAATTCCGATGCACAGCGGTTGTACGGTGTTAAAGATTCTGTGCTGAGTTATCTTTGTGTAGAATCAGGCATATCGGGTTGTAAGGCGGCGCAACTCGTGAACGTTTCCGATGTCCAGGTGTGTGTAGTTTGTGCAACGGGGACGAATCAAGTCACATCAACGGCACTCTCTGGTGTCGCTAAGGTTCAAGGAACTAGTCCAACCACGACCTTGCAAGGTTTGGTGCAAAGTAAAGATGGTTGGTTTACAGACCTCGTGACGACTCGAGAGAGGTCTCTAACATCACCGACCGTACTCGGCGGAATTGTGTTCTACCCGACCTATGTGCCGCAAGACGATCTCTGTACATCGGCCGGTGATGGGTACCTCTATGGACTGTTCTATCAAACCGGCAGTGCCATGAGCGCTCCAGTTCTGGGGACTTCTGCATCGGGGAGCAGTACGATGGCGAATACAAAAGTGGCCATCGGTCAAGGTACTGGGCTGCTTTCTCAAATGGCAGTTCACATTGGCGCTCAGGGATCTGGGGCTGGCGGTTCACAGGGAATTGGGGGCGGTGGAGCTGGCGGAGGTGGCGGTGGGTGCCAGACAGGTATTACGGGAATCATGCAATCAAGTGCGGGACTAACCAACAAGATTTGCACGAATCCCGGAAGTGTCACTAGCCGGTATGTCGCTTGGATTAACCTACGTGAGTGAACGAGTGCAAGATAGAGGGACACTAGTCTTCTGTAACCATTGCGGCCGCTCTCCTCAAAAACGTTTGAGGAGAGCGGCTGCATGGGCGCGTTCTTGGGAATACTCTCGGAGATGGCTAGAGTCGGCCTGGGTTCTCTTGGTGATTCTGGGGTCTTTAGCCTCCGGATGCACAGCGAGATCCAGTGAAGCTCCAAAGGTTAATCAACCTCCCGTAATTCATTCGATTAGCCTGGGTCCGACACCTTTCGAACGGCGATCAGATCTTATCGCACAGGTAAATACTCATGACCCTGATAATGATATGGTCCAGGTTTGGTATAACTGGTATCTCAACGATCGGCTAGTGGAAAGTGAAAAGCGTCCCACTTTTCCCGCCGCATTACTGAAGAGAGGTGACCGAGTCCTTTTGGAGGCGGTGCCGTATGATGGAAAGCTGGCTGGGGTTACGCTAAGGTCTGAAACCGTTACAGTGGATAATACCCCCCCATCCATTACTCGAGTCGGTGTTGATCTGAAATCGGACGAACGAGGGGATCGACTTCAAGCTTTTGTGGAGGCTTCAGATCTTGATCATGACATCCCACAATTTCTGTATCGCTGGACCAAGAATGGATATGTCATCAAGGAAAGTGAAGAAGATTTTCTGGAGCTGACCGAGGTAAAACCGCGTGATCTCGTTGTAGCTGAGGTAAGGCCGCGAGACAAACAGAGCGCTGGTAAGATTGTACGGTCCGATCCATACACGGTTGGGAACAGCGCCCCCAAAATTGTCTCGTCTCCCCCAACGTCATTGGGTCAAAATGGATACGAATATGCGGTGAAAGTTCTCGACCCGGAATCGGATTCGGTGAACTTCCGACTCGCGGTGGCCCCTACTGGTATGGCTATCGATCAAACGACGGGCAATATTGCTTGGGATATCGCACATGTGAAACCAGGAGTCCACCGAGTGAAGATTCTCGCCACGGATGAACAGGGAGGATTTTCTTTTCAGGAGTTCGAGCTTACCGTCGCAGCTTCTGAATCTTCTAAACCGGATCCTTGATCTGCGATGTGTTCGGTATTTCTTGTGCTTGTCTCGGCTTTTCCGACTCTGTTACAATCCAACCATAAGAGATTAGGAGGGAGACTCCACCAAACTCGTGCGTAAACTCAAACTACGAGAAGGCACCAATACTGCCGTCCTGTTCGGTCACCATGACCGCCATCTCAAGTTGATTGAAGACGAGTTGGGTGTCCGACTCTCCGCCCGAGGGGAAGAGCTTACACTCGATGGGTTTCCCGAGGCCGTTCGTCAAGCGGAACGCATCCTCATCGAACTCGCCTCCCTGACCAACCAAGGGATATCGCTCCAAGCCGAAGATGTCACGCATGCACTCAGTGCATTGCGTCGAACTCCCGAGGCCTCGCTCAAGGACGTGCTCGGTGAATCGGCCATGATCGTTACAAAGAAGCGGTTTGTCGGTCCCAAGTCGCCTACACAGAAGGCGTACATTGAAGCAATTCAACAGCACGATATCGTCATCGCCATCGGACCAGCTGGGACGGGAAAGACCTATCTCGCTATGGCGATGGCCGTCAGTGCGTTGATGAACAAAGAGGTGAGCCGTATCATTCTTGCTCGGCCGGCAGTGGAGGCAGGAGAGAAACTCGGTTTCCTTCCGGGCGATATCTACGAAAAGGTGAATCCCTATCTGCGGCCCCTCTATGATGCATTATTTGACATGATGGATATGGAACGGGCAAATCGCTTGATTGAGCGGGGAGATATTGAGATCGCACCGTTGGCCTTCATGCGTGGGAGAACGCTGAACGATTCCTTTGTCATCTTAGATGAAGCCCAAAATGCCACGGCAGAGCAGATGAAGATGTTTCTCACCCGCTTGGGGTTCCACTCGAAAGTTGTCGTGACCGGCGACATCACGCAAGTCGATTTACCGAGCGATCGAATGTCCGGCCTCATTCAGGTGAAAGAGATCCTTCGTAATATTGATGGGATTGGATTCGTATATTTTGATGAAAAGGATGTGGTCCGACATCGACTGGTTCAAGAAATCATCAAGGCTTATGATCGTCATCAGCCGGCAAACACCACCGATTCGCGGCGCGCTCAAGGACAGACTACATCTCACCAACGCCCGTCATCCAATCATCGCAAGTCACCTGCTGCAGGCTCGTCGCCGAATGATCTAACCAGCAGTTCTCATTGATGGCGGTCTACCTTCGCGTGCGTCTCACGCGACATGTTGTTCAGCAAACCATACTGGTCCATCTAGCCGAGCAGGTTCTCTCAGCAGTGGAAGAGTCTGGATCCGAATTGAGTCTAGAACTGACGGGCGACAGGCGTATGCGACGACTGAACCGTGAGTATCGTAAGAAAGACCGACCTACTGATGTGCTGGCTTTCCCTATTCGTGAGGCCGTTATGCCTCCAGGGGTACGTCCTGTAACTCGGATGCTCGGGGATGTCGTGATTTCGTTGCCAACCGCCTCACGCCAAGCAAAGGAAGCAGGACGATCAATCGACGAAGAGCTGGCGACGCTGTTGGTGCATGGCGTGCTCCACCTCTGCGGATACGATCATGAGCGTTCCCCCCGAGAAGCAGCGCGAATGAAGCGTCGGGAACGGGCTCTGCTTGATCTGATTTCTCCCGTGCCTCGCCTGGTCACTTTTCGAAAAAGACGGCAAACAAAAGGGCATTGACCATGGGATGGTTTCAGCGACTGAGCGATGGTCTCGGCAAAACGCGCCATATCGTGCAACAGTCTTTGGATCAATTTCTCGGGCGTACACCGAACGAAGAACTTCTGGAAGATTTGGAGGCGGCGCTGCTCACGGCCGATCTGGGGGCCCGCGTCGTCGATCGCTTAATACAGCGGGTCAAAGAAGAGACGCGTGGAGCGGAAGCAAAAACCACGGAAGGGCTTCAAGTTGTCCTCAGTCGGACACTCTATGGCATTTTAAAAACCGTATCGGGTCCGACAATCGATGAGCTGGTCAGCGAAAGCCCAAAACCCTGTGTCGCTCTCGTTGTCGGAGTCAATGGCGTAGGAAAGACGACCACCATCGCCAAGATCGCGCAGCGGATGACGCAGGCCGGGCGCCGACCGCTTCTTGTCGCGGGAGATACCTTTCGCGCGGCCGCTATTGATCAGCTCCAAGTTTGGGGGGATCGGGTCGGAGCGGAGGTCATTTGCCACCGACATGGTGCCGATCCCGCTGCAGTGGCCTTCGACGGTATCGTTGCCGCCAAAGCCAGAGCGGTGGACATGGTGCTCGTGGATACAGCCGGCCGCTTACACACCAAGTCCAATCTGATGGAGGAGCTGCGAAAAATCAAACGCGTAATCGCGCAAGAGTTGGCTGGTGCACCTCATGAAGTGTTGTTGGTCTTGGATGCCACAGTCGGACAGAATGCCCTGACGCAGGCTCGTCAATTTCATGAAGCCGTTGGCGTTACAGGACTTGCCCTGACAAAGCTTGATGGCACTGCGAGAGGGGGAATCGTGGTAGCAATTGCCGAAGAACTGAAACTCCCTGTGCGCCTCATCGGTGTGGGAGAAGGAGCCGATGATCTCCAGGACTTCAATGCCGAGGCGTTTGTCGCGGCTTTGTTTGGACAAGCGACTTCCCGTTCATAAACCACGCATTGTCTTCTCATCGCGCACGCATCGTGCTAGTCTCTACCAAGTTAGGCGTCTCAGAATTGAGGGGCGGCATCGATGATCAAGGTCTTGATTGTGGACGACGATCAGATGAATTGTGATCTGTTGCAGAGTGTGTTGACCCGCCATGGGTATCACGTCATCTCCACGACTAGTGGGCGGGAAGGTCTGGATTTATTCCGAACGCACAATCCACGAGTCACCCTATTGGACCTCCGGATGTCGGAGATGGACGGGTTGACGGTCTTAAAAGAAATCAGAGCCCTCGACCCTCATGCGCCTGTAATTGTCCTAGGCGGCGGAGCAACCGAAATGGAGGAGAATCAAGCACGCGCTTTGCGAGCGACGGATTTTATCCGAAAAGGATTGTCGTTGGATGTTTTGGTTGAAGCCGTGAGCCGAGTCTCACAGCAACCCGTACCGTCAATGACCGCGCAACCTTCGCTCGGCAACGGGAATGTCATCGAGCAGATCGATGAATCGGTCTTGGTGGTCGACGACGAGCCGCTCCTGTGCGATCTCCTTGTCCGATTTCTGAGTCTGCGGGGATATCGCGCATCTGGCGTCCTAGAAGGCCGCGAGGCTTTGCGAATAGTCGAAGAGAAACCTCCCGATGCGATTGTGCTCGACTTGATTATGGCCGGAATGCCGGGGCTCGAAGTCCTGCGTTCCCTACGTGACAAGGGGTATCCAGGGGGCATCATCATTATGACCGGAAGTCACAATGAAGAGTTGCTTCAGAAAGCTTGGGACCTAGACCCTCAGGAGATCCTGATAAAGCCCGTCGATCTTGAGCGTCTCTTGACGGCAATCCAGCTTGTACTCGTCTGCCGCGAGTGTTAAAACGCTTCCTGATGTCTATCAGGAACCGGCTGCTTCCCTTTTGCTTCATCGGCCTACTGTCGACAGCCGTCGCACAAGCGTGGACTGTGTCAGTCCTGCCTGCTCAAGAGCAGATCTCTAACCTTCACCACATCCTCTCAGTGGAGTTGATCCCCGCCACGCATGAGCTAAAGGCAACCGATCAGATCGAACTGGAGGTTGAGCCCCAAGTTACGTCGGTCATATTTACGCTCGCTCATACGTTGCACGTCGAGTCCATCACGATGCGAGGGCATTCTGTCCCAAGTGGCCAGAGAACCTCGGAGAAAGACGTTCTGTTCACGAGCGTGCGCCCATCTGAGCGCGAGGGCCAGCGTGTCATCGTCTTCCTTCCAAAGGAGCATGAACGAAGGGTGACATTGGTCATGAGTTATCGCGGCCAAATCAATGATCCCCCTCGGGAGCCGCGCCACTTGAGGTTCGTCACTCCCAGTGAGACCGCAGGGCATATCGGTTTGGAAGGCGTGTACTTGAGCGGGGAAAGCCAATGGTATCCCGATGTCATTGGTTCCTTCAGTACCTATCGCGTGATCGCACACGTTCCACAGGACTGGACGGTCGTGACGTCAGGACGTAAGGAAAGCGAGACCGTGGGCGAGGGAAAGATGACCTCAACCTGGGTCGTGCAAGACCAGTCTGAAGCGTTCACACTCGTTGCCAACAAGTTTGTGACGGCTTCACGGGCATGGAAAAGCTCGACAGGACAACGGGTCGAGCTCCAGACTCATTTCTTGCCCGAGAATGCCGGTTTGGCAAATGAGTATCTCGATGCGACCGCACGGTATCTCGACACGTACGTCGGGATTCTCGGTGACTATCCCTTCGACAAATTTGCGGTAGTGGAGAATTTTTTCCCGAGCGGTCTCGGCTTGCCGTCGTTCACTCTACTCGGCAGCGGCAGCATCAAACGGCATTACATCCAACCCTATGCTTTGGGCCACGAGATCGTTCATTCATGGATCGGCAACTCGGTCTTCAACCGCGACGACTCCGGTAATTGGGTCGAAGGGATGACGACCTACTTGGCGAACTACTACTGGCATGAGGTGGTGCAGGATGCTGCGCAAGCCGGCGAGCAACGGCGTATGATGCTCGACGGCTATAATCTCTATGTGAGGCCTGAAACGGACTACGCGGTTTCACAGTTCCGGAGGAAGCATGACGAGAAGGATAACGCCATCGGATACCACAAATCGGCTTTCGTGTTTCATCTTCTTCGGCAAGAACTCGGAGATGAGCTGTTCTGGCGCGGCTTGAAGACTTTCGTCGAGGGCTATCGCAATCGTCCCGCGGACTGGAGATCTATCGAGGAAGTCTTTTCTCGTGAAAGCGGTCGGGACTTGCGGTGGTTTTTCGCGCAATGGGTCGAACAGCCCGGGGCTCCAATTTTGTCCTTGCGCGGGGCTCACGCTCGTCGCATGAGAGGAGAAGACGGCCGAGAGGCGTGGCGGCT
The DNA here is from genome assembly GCA_002083365.1 of Nitrospira sp. SG-bin1. Lineage (NCBI taxonomy): Bacteria > Pseudomonadati > Nitrospirota > Nitrospiria > Nitrospirales > Nitrospiraceae > Nitrospira > Nitrospira sp. SG-bin1. The sequence continues at coordinate 84,088 of LVWS01000031.1, forward strand.
GACCGTGCAGATTGAACAGGGTGAAAAACCGTTTCGGATGACGGTCCCTATCCGTATCACGACGGAGGGGTCCACGGACATCAAGTCGATCGTCCTCTCCTCCGCGCAAACGACCGTTGCCCAAATTACCCTGTCCAATCAACCATTGCGCGTGGAGATCGATCCTCACCTCATGGCTTTTCGCCGGCTGACAAGGCGCCAGCTACCGCCGATGCTGAACGGCTATGTAACAGATCCACACAAGACAGTGGTCCGAGCGTTCTCTGATCCAGCTTCACCGTTGCAACAGATTGTGTCTCGTATCGCCGACCATGAATTAGCGGGATCACATAGAACGACGGTCACGTCCCTTAAAGAGAATGCACTCCCCCGGAATGGATCGATCTTGATATTGGCGGAAGCAGACCAATGGCAAGCAGTTCACGCAATGGTGCGCGAGTCATGCGGTGACCGCGTTGTTCTTGGAGACGGACAAGTCCAGATCGATGGTCAAGCCTATGAGGGACCCAAGATGGCGGTGCTTTTTTCCTGCCATCGGGTGAATGTGCCGGGCAGCGTCATCACGGTTTTGTACGGGGTGACTCCCGGCGCAGTCGAGAAAGTGTCCCACTTCCTCTTTTATTATGGGTGGCATAGCTACGTCATTTTTCACGATGGAGCAGTCATGAAACGTGAAGTATGGCCAGGTTCCCACGATGATGTGATGGAGGTCCAGATTGATGCAACCTCGTAAGACCGGCAATGTCTTTCTATGGGGAATCTGTGCACTGATGAGTCTGCCACCGGTTGCTCTGGCGGGTGATCAGCCGAAGGAGTCCGTGGCTTCGTCTCGTTCATCGGAACGGCATCTGGCCAATATCCGCCAGTTGACCTTTGGGCGCCAGAACGCGGAGGCTTATTTTTCGTTCAACGGCACCAAGCTGATTTTTCAATCGACGAACGACTGGTTGAAGGGTCAGCCGGGCTCTCTGCGAAAACCAGCCGAGTCAGGACTGGGATGTTATCAAATGTACGTGATGGATGTAGAGAGCGAGACCGTGCAGTTGGTCAGTACCGGAAAGGGCGCGACGACATGCGGGTATTTTTTCCCCGGTGACAGGCGAGTGTTGTATTCATCCACGCACGCCGCCGGGCGAGATTGTCCGCCAAAGCCGAAACGAGACGGGGCTTATCGATGGGCACTCGATGATTACGATGTCTACGCCGTGAATCTCGATGGAGAGGACCTCCAGAGGTTGACGACGTCATCAGGGTATGATGCTGAGGCCACCATTTCACCCGATGGGAAGACCATCGTCTGGACTTCGGTGAAAGATGGAGATCTTGACCTTTATGCCATGGACCTGGACGGCTCGAACGTCCGTCGCCTGACGGACGAGGTTGGGTACGACGGAGGGGCGTTTTTTTCTCCGGACAGCAAGAGAATAGTCTATCGAGCGGCCCATCCGACGGACCCCTCCGAAGTGATCAAATACAAGGATCTGTTGGCCCAGCGGCTGGTCGAACCAGGCCAGCTTGAGATTTTTGTGATGAATTCGGACGGGTCGGACAAGAAACAGGTGACGACGACCGGCGCATCGAATTTTTCTCCTTATTTTCATCCTGACGGAAAACGTATCATCTTTTCGTCCAATATCGAAACGAGAGGAGAAGGGGGGCGTCCCAGTTTCCATCTGTACTTGGTTCGCGACGATGGGACGGGGTTAGAGCGTCTCACCATGGAAGGACACTTCAATAGTTTCCCGATGTTTTCTCCGGACGGCAAACGGCTCGTCTGGGTTTCGGATCGCAATGCCAAAGAGCCGGGCGAATTCAACGTGTTCCTCGCCGACTGGGTCCCCTAGGCACGGCAATCAGCAATGAGCGATTGGTGAGCAGGCCCGGACATCCAATTAGCCTCGTTACTGATTTGAAGAGCGCTTCTTCACAAGCATCCCGGAACACGGCTTCGTCAATTGCCGCGGTCGGTTGTTCCTGCGCGGCCTTGGCCATCAGCTTTTGCGGTGTGGCCGAGTACGACCTGCCGATCACTAAGTATGTGCGGTCGGTGACGATTCACCTGCCCTGGGACCAACTCACTGTTCCGTGGATGGCGTTCGTCAGCAACACGGGAGACTGGATCGGCCAGGGATGGCGGCTTGCGATCGTAAGCATCCTCCTGCTCGTGGCGGCCTGGGCCTTTGAAAAGCCGACTATCAAGATAGTGGCCATTCAGTCGCTGATCGCCCATGGCATCGCCGCGTTACTCGCCAATGGGTTGAAACACCTCATCGGAAGGCCTCGGCCGAAGTTCGTTCATTCCGGTGATTGGCAGATCACCTTTTCCTTGGCATCGGGATTGGATTCTTTTCCGTCGGGGCATAGCACGGCGAGCTTTGCCGTCGCGACGGTGCTGGCGAAACGATTTCCCCTCTTCGCGCCGCTCTGTATCGCGCTGGCACTGTTCGTCGCACTCGGCCGTGTCCTGCGAGGTTCACATTTTCCAACCGATGTGCTTGGAGGGGCCGTGATCGGTACCCTGAGCGGTTTCGTCGCGATGGCTCCCTTAAAACATTGGCGCACGTCATTGGAGGACGGACTACGGTATGCAGCGATGGGAGCGTCGGCGCTCTTTGCCTTGCTCTGGGTGCTGTCCCGCCAAATGGAGGATGGGATGGTGGGCTTCCTGTACCTGGCATTAGGAACCAGTGCGGTAGCCGGCGGTTTGTGGATCAGGAGAACTCGCTGGATGCACAGAGAAGGGACTCGATGGGGCAGGGACTCCAATGTCTCGGCATTGTTGATTGTCTATGGCCTCGCGGCCATGACCACCTCGCCGCTTGTGCTCTCAGCGGTGGGATTCGCCTGCATGGCATTCTGGCTCAACGCGATAGGCCGAAACGATGATGTCGCTGAACAATTGCCTGCTTGGTCCGTGATACGGGAAAGTGCCCTGATCGGAGTTTTGGCCTTTGCCATGCTGATTCTTGTCGAGGCAAGGGCCGTGCTGCCCTTTCCGTGATCATCAATACACTCATCACCGCATGGAATTTCTCTCCAAAGTCGTTTGTCAGCCGAGATAACTTCCCAAAGACCGCCTAAAAGTACAGTCGACTGACGGTCAGTGGCCAAGAATCTTGGGCTGGATTGGGGCATCACCCTTTGCTCCCAGGGACGGGGTGATCATCGGTTCATTGCTTAATAAGATGTAGCCATAACGTTTGAGAATCGGGTGAAATTCAGCCGCTTCTTTCGGCAAGTCATTCTGAAAGTACTCCGGGAGGAGGATCAGGGATCTGCCTTCTTTGCCGAGAGCCGTACGCAACCGGTCGATTTCCCCAGCCGGGATAAACGTGACGGTTCGCCTGGCGTAGAATGCGATGGATGGTCTGGTCGAACCGAATGCGATCAGTTGATCGGTCGGATTCAGGTTTAGCCCGGCTGCATAGGCCAGTTCCTGCGGCGGCGCTATCGCATATCGGTTGAGTCCTGGAACGACCGCCAGGATGGCGACAAGAAAGACACTTGCCAGCGCGCCTCCGGCCACTCCGAAGGCGATGCCCCGCCGGTTGTCGTTCAATCCGAAATAGCCGATCAGTCCCATAGCAACTATGACGATCGTCGCACCGACATAGGGACCGATACCCAGATCGAATTGAGTGGCGAGCGGAAACTCTTTGACCATCTTCCCGGAAAACTTGATGAACAGAGAAGGTGCGCTCGCAAACGCGACCGCCAAGAGATAGCCGAGCCCCATCATCAAATGAATCGACCCGCGCAGACCAGGTGTCGAAGAATCTTTTAGGCCTTGGGACCAAAACGAAGCGGTCAGAATGGCACAGGCAGGAAACAGCGGGCCGATATAGTGAGGCAGTCGGGTTGAGGACAGGCTAAAGAATATGAATACCCCGACGACGCAGAACCCCGCGAACCACTCCAACTCTTTACCGGACCCTAACGGAGTTCCTGATTCAGGTGGTTCGAGAGGGTTGCGCATTGCGCGGCATTCCCGCCAGCTCCGATAAGCACGATAGAGCCCCGCCGGCAGAAATGCGCTCCAAGGGTAAAAGCCAAGCAACAGAACTGGAAAATAAAACCACCAGCCTACTCCGTGTCCCTCCATCGGGGCCAGGAATCGTCCCACCGTATGGATCTTTGCCTCGGATGAATAGGCATCCCCGTGAATGAAGAACATGGCGGCATACCAGGGACCTGCGAGGGTCAGGAAAAGCACTAGACCGGCGATCGGTGCGCCGCGCTGCCGAAAAACCGGCCATTGACGCGTGGCAGCGAGGTACAAGAAAGCTGTGATCAACGGAACGGCGAACCCAACCGGTCCTTTCGTTAAGGTCGCCAAGGCCATGCCGGCATAAAACCCCCACATCCAATGGCGCCCTCGTCCTGGTTCGTGAAGGCCGAGCCAAAATCCGTAGAGGGACAGAGTGGTGAAGAAAATCAAGACACTATCGGTAATCGCCATGCGCCCGAGCGCGAGGATCTCGATATTCAACAGCAACATCAGCGCCGCATACAGACCGACGGTCGGGCCGCGCAGCCGGGTGAGAAACAGATAGTGCATGACGATTAACCCGACCCCGAAGAAGGCCGACGGCGCCCGGGCCGCAAACTCATTGACTCCAAACACGTGGTACGACATCGTCATCAGCCAATAGAGGAAGACCGGCTTGGCGACGCGCAGCTCTCCGTTGAAGGTCGGGGTGACCAAATCGCCGGAGGCAAACATTTCTCGACCGGCTTCGGCATTGCGGCCTTCGTCGCGATCGGTCAGACCCATACTGCCGAGCCCAGTGAAAAACAGCAGACCGGAGAGGAGCAGAAGGAGCAGCAACTGTATCGGTCGAGGAGACATGTGATCCATGATGGATGTAGCGGTCACCGGCAGGTGATCGAAAGCGCCGAACGGCGGTTGGTGTCTCCGTCTCTCATGCTTGCGGCCGAGGCTGGTTCTTGGTGTGATCGGCGCGGTGAATGAGGACTAGGTTGCGCAAATACACGACCGCGCCGAGTCCTTGCCCAGAGATAAACACCGGGTCCATGCGGTAAATCGCGTAAGCAAGCGTAATCAACCCTCCGATGAGACTCATGTACCAGAAGGAGATAGGGACGCGGCTCTCGGCGCTCCGCTCGGAAGCGATCCATTGAACCAGCCAACGGCCAAAAAAAAGTCCTTGGCCAAGAAAGCCGATGCCAAGCCAGATGGTCTCAGTAGACATGAAGTATCGGGGAGGAAGCCGCCGTCATACGTATGGATTGTGAGGTGGACCGTCTGGATCGCATCGTCTCACATCACTTGTCACGGAATTTGTAGCGCAACACACGATTCTGCATCCATCGAACCGCGATCAGATCGTACAGCGACTTGAACAGACGGTTCCCCATGCCGTATTTGGACACGCCATGAATGCGGGGATAGTGTCGGACCGGCACCTCGGTCACCGTAAATCCATGCATCAAGGCCAGCGCCGGGAAAAACCGATGCATGCCCTCAAAGAGCCGGATGCGTTCCAGCACGGCGCGCCGGAAAACCTTGAGCGGGCATCCCGTATCATGGACACCGTCATGAGTGAAAAAGTTTCGCACGGGGTTCGCGATCCGGGAGGAGATCATCTTTACGAATCCGTCCTGTCGTTGTTGCCTCCATCCGCAGACCAGGTCGTGAGACGCGGTATAAGGCAGCAGCTTCAAGATATCTTCGCTGTCTTGCTGAAGATCGCCGTCAATCTGGATGATGATCTCGCCCAAAGATTGCCGAAAGCCCGCATCAAGCGCGCAGGTCTTGCCGTAATTGCGGTCGAAGTGAAATACCCGCACCTGCGCATGCTCGCGAGCCAAGCGATCGAGCTCGTCGCTGCTGCCGTCGCTGCTCCCATCGTCAACGAAGAGAATTTCATATGGGCGCGAGCGCGACAGCTCGTGGGAATCCATGACTTTCAAGAGACTTGCAATGAGAGGAGACAAGTTCTCCCGTTCATCCTTGATGGGGATGATGACCGAGGCCCAAGGATTGGAATCGGGACTGGATGGCGGTGTCATGATACGTAAAAGACTCGAGCAGCGGCCGGAGCTTATGTTGAAAACTGGCGCATTCTAACGGAAGGCGGGGAGAGGGTCAAACGCGTGTCGGAGGCTTGGGCTGTCGTCAATCGGACTATTGCGGACTATTGGCCGGAAGCCACGATCGTGAATCGCATCGTGCCCATGAGGCTCATCTCGTTGATTTGCTCCCCCGCGTGGATCTCGACTTTGTATCGGCCCGGTTTCCATCCTCCCGGCGGCGCTGAGAGTGTGAGATATCCGCTGTCATCTTCCAGCGCGATGTACATGGCATCCTCGCTGACGACCGTCCCCGGTGTGACATCGGCCACCTGTTCGGGCGTGCAGCGGCCGAACACGGTGAAGGCTTGATAATGTTGGTGCAGTGAGAACACGATGAAAATGGCGGGTACATCCGCGCGAAATCGCTCCATCGGTTTGATCGGCACGATTTCGTGACTCCGCCGAAAACCGAGTTGTTCTTCAAAATATTCAGCCACGGTAATCGACCGGAACATCCCTTTCGGCGGAGCATCGAAATCATAGGCATTCACGTCCTCCGTGCGATTTTGAAATTCAGAGATCGGCACGTTCTCGGCGAGAGGGAGCTCTTCGCCGGCCGCCGCTGTGCAGAACAGGAGAGCGGTCGCCATCACAAGGCCGGTCAGATGGGAGGCGCCGACCATCATTGCTGTCTGCTACACCCGTTGTGGGAAGGCTGTCAAGAACACGATGCATAAGCAGCCCATTGCGGGATTTTCCGGCCATCTGTTAGGATTTCAGCCGCGGTCCAGTCCGATTCATTCAGATTGATCGGGGACAGAACGATATGGTTCCAGATGCCGACGCCCTTCCCCAGCTCATCGGGGAGTATAGGCCACTCGATCAGTGGCAGGTCCATCTCAACCGGCTCTTCTATGGGTTGCGAGGGGACAAGCTCCGATCGTATTATCAAACGTTCGCCTCGGCCGACTTTCGGCTCGCCCATGCGTTGGCGGCCGATTATTTCGAGCGTGTCACCACACGCGAGAAGGCCGGAAGTCGTCAATCGACTGACTCCCCACGCGTGACCCCTCCCACCTCTCCCCTTACCGTGCTCGAGTTGGGGTCCGGCAACGGCAACCTTGCGGCTTGTTTCCTCAGTCATCTCAAGGTGCTCGACCAAGAGGGCGCGGTCTATCCGCGTGTGCGGTATGTCATGGTTGATTGGGAGGAGTCGATCTTGGCCGGGGCTCTGACCCATCCAAACTTGGCTGTGCATCGGGATCATGTGGACACCCATTGTGGATCGATCGAGCAGGTGAAAGGAGTCGACGATGGGACGGTCGATCGGATCATCTGTAACGAGCTGTGGAACGATCTGCCGACGAAATTGTTGGCGAAACATGGCGGCGAGGTCGAGGAGGAGTATCTTCGTCCCAACCTGAGCGAGTCGCTCCATGTCACAATTCAAGATTGGTCGGGATTCGTTCGGTCCTTCCAGGCCCAGGATCTGGACGTGCTCAAGACGTTTCCACCGTTTCTCGATGAGCTGGTTTGGGAAAAAGAGTATCGCAAGGTCGAATGGAAGGACCTGCCGTACCGTAAGACCATCGTTGACTTCCTCCAGGCCATCGACCAGGAAGTCTTGGTGCCAGTCAACGTCGGTGCCTTCGCGACCCTGAAAGAGGCCAAGCGGCTTCTCGCTCCGGACGCGATCGGCTTCAGTGCCTTCGATGCCGGGACCGCCGACATGAACGTCTTGAACGATCCCGAGAAGCCCTGCTACGGCCAGTTCGGCGGGCAATATAGTTTCATGATCAACTTCGCGCTGGTGGAAGCTGTGGCCAAACATCTGGGACTGAAACAGACGATGCTTGAATCTCAGCGGGAATTCATGGGTCGGTCGTTGAATACCAACGTCATGACGCTCATGGATCTGTTGGCGACGCATCCGTCTGCCGGGCCCAAACTGCAAACGTGGGAGCAAGATCGGCTTGTGCTCCAAACCATACGAGCACTCAACGAAACGTTCGAGAGTCCCTATCGCCGCCGGCTCGAATTTCCGCTCGCCGCCGCTATTCCGCCGCAAGAGCGAGATAACTTGGGGACAATCCTGCGCTCGCTGAAAGAGAACGGCATTCCAGACACTGTGGCGTATCTCACCGAGGAAGAGCTCATGAGTGCGCAACAGAATTTGGCCACCATCGGTTACGATGGGGATACCGTAAAAATGGCGTTGAGCGCTCCCCCCAGCCCCATCGAATACTGTCACTTCACCTGTCGCTAGGAGGATGCAATCCTAGGCTGCTCGCCGATCGACATGCCTATAGATCCACACGTTTCCACGTCTGATTTCCAGCCGGTCTGCAGCCAATTCATCCTTGGCGAGAGGCGGGGTTTCGGTCTCCGAGGGTTTCAATTCGGGCTTAGCCTCCGTCGCTTTCCAACTTGCGATCTGCCATTCCGCCGCCTTGGTATCGACATCCACTGCGCCGCATCGATTCAAAATGTCGGCGATTTCCCCCATGCGACTCTCATCGACTCTCACGCTTACAACCGTCCCGCCCCGCTGCACCCCTTCCTGATACATGGCCTGGTTCGATGGGCCAAAGCCAAGAGTCTGGGAAAAGCTTTCCCAAAAGCCTTTTGTCGACGTGTCTGTTCCTCCGGTGAGCTGAAAGCCCGCTTTGTCATAGACCTGCACATCAACGGAAGGAATGTTGAGAGCCATGATGTCGGTTCTTGCCTGTTCCGCTTGAGCCGGACTGTCGAATAACCCCATGATTGTACAAGTCATTGTTCATCTCCTTTCTTGTTGATGCCATCCCATGATGCATCATGATGCATTATGGGATCGACACTCATGCCTGAAACGGGTTGCTGTCATGTGGCACGCGACTCGATGGTGTCGCCTTTGCTTTCACACTGATGTTTGATCGATTGCAATGCGTGCTCCAACCCTTCCTGGATAGTGCGATGGCGATCTCCGCTCTGCTGATCGTACTTGTCCGCGATATCCGGCCGAGGATCGAACGAGAGGTGCACGGTGACCGCCGCCGTCGTGTCATCCCCGTCGCCTTTCACCTCTAACCACCCATGGTACCGGTTTTCACCGTCGGAGCCCCACTCGATGCGTCGACGAGCGGTGGCGACACGATAATAGCCGTCTGAATCGTAGGGACGTCCGGCGGTCTCACCTTGTACGCGGACCCGCCCGCTCCCTTGCGGCATGGCATTCGTCACCGTGGGGAGATATCGGGGTAAGTTGTCGACGTGCGAGACAAAACTGAAGACCTGTTGCGGGGGTGAATTGACAGTGATCGTATGCTCATACTGGCTCATGGAAACCTCCCTTAAGCCGGTTCGTATATAAAAACATACCGGACTCATGAGAATCGGATCACTCGGGAGAGCCCTTATCAAAAGTCACCCCAGGGAACAGTCAGCTCGCCGGTTGCTGAAAAGGCTCAATCAGATTCTTGATGTTGCAGACGCCTTCCGCCGGATCCTCGTTCCGAATTTTGTGGTGCTGTTCTTCCTCTATGCATGGTTCCTCTCGCGTTCACGCTCCATGTCGAGCTCACACCGCCGTGAAAGCCAGGGAACTCGCTGGTAGTCCGCACAAGAAAAGTATGGTCTAACTAATGGCTCATCGGATCGGGAAGATTCATGATGAGATTGCGCGGGCGCACAGTCGTCATTACCGGAGCATCGAGCGGAATCGGCCGGGCGACGGCGCTTGCCTTCGCCCATTGCGGGTGCCGTCTGGCCTTGTCCGCCCGGAGAGAAGATGTGTTGAAAGAGGTGGCCGAACGGTGTGCCCAAGCCGGAGGCAAAGCCATTGCCGTGCCGACGGATGTGATCGATTCAGAAGCCGTTCACGATTTGGCTCGGAGGGCAGAGCATGCCTTCGGCGGCATCGATGTATGGGTCAATAATGCAGGAACCGGGGTGTTCGGTCCCTACACCGAGGTCCCATTCGCGTTTCATCGGAGAACCATCGAGGTCGATCTCTTGGGAGCCATGCACGGAGCCTATGCAGTGTTGCCGCTGTTCATGCGTCAGGGATACGGGACTCTGATCAACAACATCTCAATCGGTGCCTGGTGTCCAACACCGTACACGGCGGCCTATACCGCGAGTAAGTTCGGACTGCGCGGATTTACCGCGAGCCTGCGCCAAGAACTGATGGAATGGCCCGATATTCACGTCTGCAGCGTCTTCCCTTCCATGATCGATACACCGGGCTTCGACCATGGAGCCAATTTCTCCGGTCACCGCATCGGCACGGGACCATTCATCTATGCCCCGGAGGAGGTGGCGGACGTGATCGTCGGTCTTGCCGTCAACCCGCAGGATGAAGTGGCAGTCGGGTGGCCCGCACGCGCCGCCCAGATCGCCTATACCGTCGCGCGTCGCCCGACCGAGTGGGTGGTAGCGACTGCGATGCGACTGTTGCTACGCCGCACAGGGCCGGCCCATCCCTCTGAGGGCGCATTGATGCATCCTCTTCCTAAGGGGACGACGGCAAGCGGAGGCTGGCGCAGGCGATATGCCGTACCGTCCGCGACCATCATGACCCGCATCGGCCTAGCTGCCATAGTCGGGACCGCACTGCTGCTCGGTGTGGGATCGGCAAACAGGAGATCGTGAACAGCCAATGACGATCATGGCGGAACCAGCGAACTCGTCCGGATCTACTGGTCATCATCGGAGGTGTCATGTCTGATAGCACGGTCAAAAAAATCGATTCCCATCATTCCCCGAACGGAAAAATGGGGCAAAAGTATCTGGCCTCCGGGAAAGCCGTCTCCATGCGACTCTGGGAGGAGCTGCAACCGGGAAGTCCGAAGGAGCCGCGGGCGCGGGACTACGAGACCGTCGGCTATGCCATCAAAGGACGCGCCGAACTCGATATCGAAGGCCAGACGGTCTTGCTGGAACCGGGCGATTCGTGGGTCGTGCCGAAAGGAAGTCGCCATTCCTTCACGATCGTCGAACCATTCACCGCTGTGGAAGCGACCGCTCCTCCGGCTGAGGTACACGGAAGAGACGAATAGCGCCGAGTCGCCCTCTATTGATGGCCAGCGGTCATTAGCCCGTCGGAGTCAGCGGAGCGAGCAACAGGGAACTCAGGGGACTGGCGAGAAGGGGAGCAAGCATGAGTCCGAATTGAGGAAAATGGTCTTGTAGCGACAGGAAGAGCCCGTGTTCCTTGAGCCATTCTTCCGGCTTGGCCACGACCGGCTGGGAAGAATTTCCGCACAACAGAGCCTGAGCTCGCTTCGCCAGGATGAGGGCCGCCGGCAGGTAGGTGGAGACGAGCATCAGCGTAAAGGTCACGCCCCAAAAGAGCGTAATGGCCAGGGCGGCTCCGAGCACGGATTCATGTGCAGCCGGATCGGCAATCAGCGCGGCAGGCCATCGCAGCCAGGCCCCCATATGCAAGACCCCCGAAACCAGAATCGCCGAGGCTGCAGCCAGCACTTCCTTTAATCGCGTCAACTGCATCGCATAAAACTCGGGATCCGGCCGCCTCCCCGTCGGTGGCGGGGCCAGCGTGCTGCAAGCAGCCAGCAGCGCCACCACCGGCACCACCATCGCCTGCACATTCACGATGGACACGACAATCATGGCATAGCGCAAGAGGTCCGGGCTGATCCGCTGCGGTCCGGCCTGGCGCAGATTATCGTAGCTGAAGCTGAAGACGGCTCGATAGAGCGCATGGGTTTCATCGAGAGCCCAGATAAAAGTCAGTCCGATGGAAGCAAACACGATCCCCACTGCCGTGACGACCATGAGTCGCGCTCGCGGATGAGATTGATAAATGATCATCCCGCACACGATGACGGCATAGAGTCCGGCCACCAGCGCCACCACGACGGTGGTGAGCCAGATGTACCGGGATTTGACCTCCACGAGAAAGTGAGTGGGATCGAAGGATTCCTTCGATGCTTCTGACGCTCGGTGCATCAGCCGGCTCGTGAGATTGTGAAAATTGTCGACCGTGATATTGGAACTGAACTCGAACAGACCGGCGGCGAGTAACAGAATGATCAGCGCGGGCAGGATGAGCAGCAAAAAGCGATAGTCGGAAGCGGGTGAGGCAATCGGGGACGTCATGATTCAGGTTGAAGCCATGCGGACGTAATCAAGTGGCAAAACGAGGTTGGAATCCTAGCATAATTATTCCATGGGGACGAGACAGGAAAGATGGCGGGGCGCCGAATGTGCTCGAGTCTCCCCGCAAGGGAATAGGCGTTCTCCACGAGGATTCGTCAATCGCCCCCGGCACAGCACATCGCCGCGGAGTGTCCTATGAGCACGATGACGTGAACTTGAAAGGGGTCTGAAGCGATGTGCCTTGGGGAGCCGGCTCAACTAGCAATGTTGAAAGCGGGTTCGTCGCGACTTGACTTCGGTATGGTAAGCCAATAGGATGCTTGTACAAATCGTTCCAAGAGGAAAACTAGGGTTCCGGCTTCCTTCCTGCAAGAAGGAGCGACTGGTCCAAGAGTTTTCGGCCTCGCATAACGAGGCTCCACGGAGGGATAAAAACCCGGGAGATCATGTACGCAGGTACATGGCCTCTTGGGAACTCAACCTTCCGGCAGGAGGTTTCGTTATGCATCTCCATCCCACGGTTCTTCCCGTACCGGATCAACCGGACCTCCTGCCGAGTCAGAGAGGTCTGGCATGTTGAATCAAGAAGGTCGGGATACGGTTCTTTCCGTCAGCTCTACGAATACTACCGGGACACTCCGCCGCAGCCTCAGTCTCTGGAACAGCTTGACCATCGGGTTCGCCACGGTTTCACCGGTGGCGGGGCTCTACGCCATCATCGGCGTACAGACGGTGGTCACGGGCGGCGGTTGGTTCGCGGCGCTGGCGCTTTGTTTGGTGATGCAGTTGCTGGTGGCAACCGTGTATGCGGAGCTCTCTTCGCAGATTCCGATCGCGGGGGGCGCGTACAAATGGGCCAGGCAGCTCGGAGGCGCCACCACCGGCACGTATGCCGGCGCCATCTACGTCAGTTCCACGATCGCGATGCTCACCACGACCGCCTACACGGGAGGGGTCTGGTTGGCGATTTTTTTCGGATCTGCAAGTGAGACTGGAGTCGCCCTCGTGATCTGGGGCGCGGTATTCATGCTGGTCTGCACCGTTCTCAATCTTATTCACGTCTCGGTCTTCAAATTTCTCATCTCTCTGGGAGTCTATGCGGAAATCGTCGGCTCGTTCGGAGTCGCGCTGCTGCTGTTCTTCTTTTTCCGGCAGCACGGATTCTCCGAACTGTTCGCCCATCTGGGGACCGGAACCGCCCCCAGCCAGACTGCCGCCTTTTTAGCCGCGCTCGCGATTTCCGGATGGGCGTTCATCGGCTTCGACGCCTGCTCCACCATCGCCGAAGAAACGCACGATCCCAAACGGATGGTGCCCCGTGCGATTTTTTTCTCTCTCTGCATGGTGGGGAGCGTGGTGCTCTTCAACTCCGCGGCGCTGACTCTGAGCTTTAACCGCGATACGTTGCAACAGACAAGCGCCGCGTCCGACCCGGTCACGCCGGTGATCGTCCAAAACTTGGGAGCTTGGGCGGAAACGCCGTTTTTGGCCATCGTCATGGTCGCATTCCTGGCGTGCGGATCATCCATGGTCCAGTACACCTCCCGTATCGTGTTTTCCATGGCCCGCGAAGGCAGTATGCCGACCGTCCTCAGTCGGGTCACCGCGGCCGGCGCGCCACGGAACGCCGTACTCTTCACGGTGCTGCTGGCGACGCTTGGCCTACTCTTCGGGCTCAACGATGAAGCGGTCGCCACGGTCCTGGCGTTCGGCACGGGCGGGCTGTACGCCATGTTTGCGATGACCACGGGGGTCGGACTCTATACGCGTCTCACCGGTCGGTGGGATCCCTCGTTAGGACAACTAAAGCTGGGGGCCTTGGGATTACTGATCAATACGGCGGCGTTTCTATGGTCGGTGTTCGAATTCATCAATATCGCGTGGCCACGTCCCTATGCCACCTCGCCCAATGCCCCCTGGTGGCAACTCTGGGCCGTGCCACTGGTTCTCGGAAGCATCCTCGGGATCACCACGCTCTATCTCCTGGTCGTGAGCTCGACAAGGAGCGACGTCTCATTGAGTCCGGGAGAGTCCGCCCCAACTCGAGAATGAACGCCAGGCCGTTCGGTAGTCTCGTACCGCAAGAAGGGTGTCACAGGAGTCAGGAATCCATTCATCGATTAGAAAGGAGCCATCATGGCGAAAAAGAGAACGTACCAAGGTAAGGTTCCCTTGCATGACAAATATGGGCCGGAAGCGAAATATGCGGTCGAAGCTGAAGCGCTCCTGCCGACCACGAAATATGAAGAAGAAATCGCCCGCGGGCTTGAATTGGGTCTGCCTGGGGCCGACTCCATCAAGGATCGTCGCATTCCCACGTTCAGCCGGGGAGAACTGCCGCACTTCGCCGGCATCAACACCTTTATCAAAGCGCCCTATGTCGAGGACGTCCGCAAGTGCGGCGAGTACGACGTCGCCATCCTCGGGGCGCCCTTCGACGGTGGGACCACCTATCGAGCGGGCACCCGGTTCGGCCCCCAAGGCATCCGCAAGATCTCAGCGCTCTATGGGACCTACAGTTTCGAGCTTGGCGTGGATCTCCGGGAATCCGTGTCCATCTGCGATCTGGGCGATGTATTTACGATTCCCGGCAACATCGAGAAGACCTTCGACCAAGTCAGCAAAGGGGTCGGCCATGTCTACGCGAACGGGGCCTTCCCCGTGGTACTGGGCGGGGACCATTCCCTAGGATTTGCCACCGTGCGGGGCGTGGCCCAAAATATGAACGGTAAGAAGCTTGGCATCATTCACTTCGACCGGCATGTGGACACGCAGGAGACCGATCTCGATGAACGCATGCACACCACGCCCTGGTTTCACGCGACGAATATCCCCAACGTACCGGCGAAAAATCTCGTGCAGATCGGCATCGGCGGTTGGCAAGCGCCCCGACCTGGGGTGAAGTCCGGCCGTGAACGTCAAACCACGATCATGACCGTGACCGACTGCGTGGAAATGGGCATCGAGAATGCCGCGAAGCAGGCGCTCGAAGTGGCGTTTGATGGGGTGGATGCGGTGTGGTTGAGCTTTGATGTGGACTGCTTGGACGCCGCCTTCGTGCCGGGCACCGGATGGCCGGAACCGGGCGGATTTCTGCCACGCGAAGTGCTGAAGTTTCTCCAGATCATCGCCGATACGAAACCGCTGGCAGGCATGGAAATCGTCGAATGTTCGCCGCCCTACGACGCGGCGGAGATCACCAGTCTCATGGCCACGCGGGTCATCTGCGACGTCTTGGCCTGCCAGGTACGATCCGGCAACCTGGCCAACCGGAAGAAACGGTGAGCAGCACTGATCGTGAGATGACGAAACAGCTACGTGGGGTCGTGCCTATCTGCAAGCCCCTTTAGCGTTTCTCGGTGAATAGCTTTTGTTGAGATAGTGATTGAATAACCAGCTTGTCATGCCGTGGAGATTTCAGCTCGGCCAGAGATCCAGGTGGCGACTCAGATGCGTTTCAAATCTGACGAGTGAGGGACGTTTCCGTCGAGTCAAGGATATCCGGCTCATCCATGAACCGCAGCATGTTGGCGCGTGCCGCACGGCGGAGGGCCAGCGCCGCCTGGAAATCTCGGCCCCCGGGCTCAAGCGGCGGACAGATTGTGATCGAAAGCCGGCCGTACCGTGGCAGCCAGTTGCGGTCCGGCAGTACTGAGCGAGTGCCACGGAGGACCAGCGGGAGGAGAGGTGTTTGGTTACGAACTGCGATGGAGAAGGCGCCTAACCGAAACGGCAAGAGACCGGGAGGACGGCGAAACGTCCCTTCCGGAAAGAACACGAGGCTTTCTCCTGTCCGTAGCAGACGCGCGAGCCGTTCGGCGTCCTCGACGCTCTTTTCGAATGCGAAGCGTTCGACGAATTCCGCGCCGATTTTCTCGAGAAACGTGCGCAAGACCCACACTCGCGTGAGTTCGCCCTTGACGATGAATCGTGGGCGGCCGGGCAACCACGCGAACAGAAGCAGGCCGTCAAGGTAGCTGGCGTGATTGGACACCAGAATCTGGGGCGAGTCCGGTCTCATGTACTCCAAACCGTCGACGCGCGGGCGGAGACCGCAGGCGCGAAACAGCGCTCTCGCCGCCGCTTGTGCCACTCCGTGCGCCGCTCGTCCCGCCGGCAGCGCCGCCACGAGCAGCCAGGTGATCGTGCCCCAGATCGCAAAGACACCGACCGCGTAGAGGCCGAACAACCATCTGGCGAACGAACGCAACGTGTGCCGCGTTCGGATGCCGAGACCAGGGCCTCGGAACTGCGCCAGCTGCCCCCAACCGCTGCGCGGCTCGATCCCGATGACGCCCCGTTCATATCGGTCGCGCATGGCGGCGCGGCGGATCTTTCCACTGGAAGTTTTCAGCACCTCATGGGGCGACGCCAGCACGATGTCATCCGGCGGTGAGCCCACCACTTCGGTCGCCAACGCCGTGATCTGGTCTCTCAGTCGGTCGCGTATCGCAGGATCACGCTCCTTGGTTTCCGCGACCACGATCAAACGCTCTCCGACGCCGTGCGTCTCACGGCTGCCGAACACCGCCACACAGCCGCAGCGCATACCGGGTAGATTGCCGACCGCTAACTCCAAATCGTATGGGTACAGATTGCGGCCGCCGCGGATGATGAGATCCTTGGCACGACCCGTAATAAACACCTCTCCGTTCGCGACATAGGCCAGATCGAAGGAATCCAGCCACTCTCCCTTCCTGATCTGTGCCGTCTCTTCAGGATTGCGGTGATAGCCTGCCGTTGCGGAGGGGCCTGTAAACTGAAGATGCCCTTGCCTGCGATCCGGCAGCGCCTTCCCCTCTTCGTCCACAATGCGGATCCGGTGACCCGGAAGAGGAAATCCGCAAGACACATAACGCAAGACGTCGTGCTCGTCGGTCGAGGCGGGAACGGCCAGCCCTTCCGAGCGGAAGGGGTCAGGCTTGATACGGTCGATCACCGGCTCTCGGCTGGGCGGCGGAAACGTCAATCCGACCGTGGATTCGGCCAGGCCATACGCCGGAAACATTGCGTCCTTGCGGAAGCCATAGCGCGAGAATCGAGAGGTGAATCGCTCGATTGTCTCCGGACTGACCGGCTCGGCTCCGTTGAGGGCCACGCGCCACGAACTCAGATCCAGCCCTTCGATCTCCTGGTCGCTGATCCGTGTGGCGCACAATTCGTAGGCGAAGTTTGGAGCGGCCGACAGCGTGCCGCCATGGCGGTGGATGGCCTTCAGCCAGCGCGACGGTTTGCTGAGGAATCTCAAGGGCGACATGATCGCCAACGTGTACCCGCAGCACAGCGCCCCCAGCCAGGCCCCGATCAGTCCCATGTCGTGATACAGCGGCAGCCAACTCACGAAGACGTCGTCGGGCGTCACGTGAAGCGCGGAGCTCATCGCCCGGATGTTGGCCAGCAGATTGGCATGGGTCAGCACCACGCCTTTGGGATTCCCCGTGCTGCCCGAGGTGTATTGGAGAAACGCCGTGTCTTGCGTCGCGACGTACGGGCTGGAGAAGGTGTCGGGATCGCCATGCAGATCCAAGGTCGTGGCCACGCGTTGAATGGAAGGCACCTTCGCCTGGAGCACATGTGCCACGCGCTTCGCATCGGGGATGGTGATCAAGGCCACCACTTCGGCATTAGTCAGGATACCCTGCTGCCGGAGCAAGTGGTCGCTGAGCTGGTTTAGCCTCGTCGGTGGATAGATCGGCACAGGAATGCCGCCGGCCAGTTGGATTCCGGCAAAGGCGCAGAAAAACTCTCGGCCGGTCGGGAGCATCAGCGCTGCGGTATGACCAGGTTTGAAACCTGAGCGGCGCAGGCCTACCGCAAGAGCCCGGGCATCTCTATACAATGTTCGGTAGGAAATCGGCTCGATCGTCTCGCTTTCCGCATGCAAGTGGATATGGATGCGATCTCCGTGATGGGCGGCTTGCCAGGCGAGCGCGTCGGGGAGGGTCTGTATCCCCGCAGGAATCGCAGCGCCGGCTTCCAGGGCTTGGCGGAGGCTGGGTTCAACAGCCGGCGCGGCCCTGGTGCCCGCGCCCTTGAGAATCATGCTCAGAAAATCGCCAGGGGTCTGTGCCTCGGCGAGCAACGACTCGGGAAGATCGATGTGGAACTCCCGTTCCACACGGGCAAACAATTCGACGCGCGACAAACTGTCGAGTCCCAACTCCCGGTCGAGAATGCTGTCCAAGCTGACCGCATGTGCAGCGGTGCTGCCGGGATGGACTTCCATCACCAGCTTGCGCACGACGTCCAGTAGACGCTGGATATGGTCCTGATCGGCTGGTGTGGCGATGTCCGCGATGTTGGCCACGGGATCCCTTTTGATACCGCTCCCTACGATAAGCCTCTAGAGAGTCGGACTCAAGTGCGCAGGAGATGGTAGAGCGCGGTCGTTTGCGGTGACATGCGAGGCGCATCGAACCGGCAGCACGCTAGAGACGCCAGAGACGAAACGCTGGCGGGGAAGGAAATCGTCGAGTGCTCGCCGCACTACGACACGGCGGAAATCACCAGCCTCATGTCCACGCGCGTCATCTGCGACGTCCTGGCATGCCAAGTGCGGTCCGGCAACCTGGCCAACAGGAAGAAACGTTGGGATGCATTGATTTCGGGATGACGAAACTGCCAATCGAAGGGCTTGCATCCGTGCAAGCCCTTTCAGGCGCCTGCTTCTACGAACAGCATCGCTATGTGTGTTAACGGACAAACGGATTGTCATGCTGCGTATCTTTATCCCAGAAGACGGAGGTGCTGCCGCTTCGGGATGAGATTTCTAGGAGGGCACGTCATTCCTACGATTTCGTAAAACCATGAAATGGTAAGAATAGCGGAGGCACTTTGTCACGGAAAGCTGAGGTAGGAGCTATACTGGTGTGTCTAAGCATGTCGTATCGAGCCTCAACTCGCCGAGAGTGATATCGACCTCCGGAAGTTTTGCTAGATCTGCATATCTATCCAAGAAGTAATACCACTTGTTCGCGTGGGTTTTATTCTCGAACCACGCTGAAGGTGCAGCGAGTAAAACCGCCCGACGGATATCCTGTTTCTTGGGCAAAGGAGACTGTCTTGTTGTACAGAGAAGATGAAGAAAGTATCGAACGATCTGCGATAGCGGCCTGTCATAGTTAAGATCCTCAGTGTATTTCACCTCGATGTATATTCGATTTTCATTAGAGGCGATGGACCGCAGCACCAGATCCGGAACCATCCCACCGGCTACATCGATCATTAATGTGGGAACGGGATTCCAGTCGCTTCTATCCTGAAAGATCTTATAGTCTCGTTCACTCACAAGATCGTAGAGACAACTGGCGTCACTGGTTCCCGAAATAATGCGAATATCTCGCAATAAGCTGCGATCAAGTAAAGCTCTTTCGAGTTTGGCAGCGAGGGCATCTTCAAGATTCTTTTCGACCAAAGTGAATCTCACTTTCGCATCTAGAGCGTAGCAATAACTTAGGTAGTTTACAGTGCAGAGCCGGGCGAGTCTATAACTCGGTGCTTCATGCATTCCACTTCACACCTATTGGCGATCAGAGAAGCCAAATCGATGATGTGTGCTTTCCGATGAGCGTGGCATCGTAGGGTAATTCGTCCGCGCATTCTTTACCCCGATCTTCCCAAAGCATTCGCGACCCTCAAATCCCACAGTCCACGGCCCGGTAACAAGCGACGACGCTGTCGTCAAATGGCATGCCAAATGACGACTCTCCCGACACCTGCCTGCGCGCCGGGATCTCCTTCTCTTTCACGGCACTTACTATGAATTCACGCTTTACCAAGCCCAGATAGAGTGATACGATGGATCTACATTGTATCACCAACGGGGAGACGGAGATGATTAAGAAATTGACCAAGCACGGCAACAGTCTGGCTCTTGTCATTGATCGAGGCGTGCTCGATCTGTTGGACATCGACGAGGAGACGCCGCTCAACATTAAAACAGATGGGAAGTGCCTCATCGTAGCGCCCGCGCAGGACACTGTTCGCCAAAAGAAGTTCCGTGCAGCGCTGAGCGAGGGAAATCGACGGTACGGAAAGATGTTGAAACGGCTAGCATAGCTCATGGCTGAGCCGCGATTTCTCTCAGTGGAGGACGTCATCGATATCCATGCCGACCAGATTGAACGATATGGAGGAAGCCTGGGCGTTCGGGATGTTGAGCTGCTGCGGTCTGCGATCGGAATGCTGGAGGCGGGTTTCGGAACCAATATCTGCATGCCGACCCCTGTGAAATGGCCGCTGCTTATCTGTACCACATCGTTCAGAATCATCCATTCATCAATGGTAACAAGCGAACGGGAGCCATGGCCGCGTTCGTGTTCTTGAAGCTCAACGGAGCTACGTTAGACGCAGATGAATCTGCCTTCGAATTACTCGTCTTGAAGGCGGCTCAGGGACAAACCAACAAATCAGCCATCGCGGAGTTCTTCCGCAAACATTTCCATCAGTAATTTCGGTGTCATAACTTGGTGAAGATAATCTAGCCGCGGCCCAGTTCACGGCGTTGCTGGTTTGACTCATCCAGCCTCCATTTATATACTTACGTTTCACCTGGAGGACGATCGAGATGAAAATTCTGATAGGTCTGCTCGCCGTAGTCGTCTTGATCGTTGGGATTCTGCTCTCCCTGCCGTTCCTGATCGACCTCAATAAGTATCAGGACCAGTACAAGCCGCATATCGAAGACGCGTTGAATCGCAAAGTTCAGCTGCAAGACATTCGGTTAACCGTCTGGCCGAGAATCGGCGCCCGTGTGGCGGGGTTCGCAGTGTTGGATGATCCGGCTTTTAGTTCCGGTCCATTTGCGTCGCTTGCGTCCTTGGATGTGGGTGTGAAACTCATGCCCCTGTTGAGCGGCAAGGTGGAGGTTGAGGAGATCACGCTTCACCAGCCGGTCATCACCGTCATCAAGAACCAGAAGGGTGTCCTCAATGTGGCAACCATCGGCCGTACCGGTGTACCGGCGCCTGAGAAGCCTTCACGTGCTCCGATCCCCTCGACAGAAGGACCGCTCAAAATCCTCGCGATGTTAGCCGTGGACCGCGTGTCGGTTGACGGCGGGAAGTTGACCTATCGCGACCTGTCGGCCGCCACTCCCACTGAATACACACTGCAAGACCTGGAGTTGCTCCTGCGAGACGTGCGACTGGGGCAAACCCCCAACCTCCATTTCGCTTCGCTGGTGCAGCCCTTCAACATGCCGGTGAAACTCGACGGTTCGTTTGGTCCGCTGAAAGAGACGATGGACATCGATGCCGTCAATTTCCAACTCGGCGTGGGAAAGACCGACTTCACCATTACAGGCAATGCCGCCGGAAACGACGCTGACCTCAACATCACTTCACCGGTGATCAATACGGCGAACCTTCCGGTTACGCTGCCATTGAAGAAGCCGGTCGATATCAAGGATGTTCAGATCGCTGCCGAGGTGAGGGGGCAGGAAGCCAAGTTGAGTTCGTTGTCATTTCAGCTGTTCGACGGCCACGTCAAGGGCCAGGGCAAAATGATCGCTGGATCCGATGCACCGCCTTTTAAAGGGGGTGTCACGGTTCAAGGACTGCAGCTCGGTCCGGCGTTGAATGCGGTCGCCGAAACACCCGTCTCCGTCAGCGGCACGGCCGGGGCCGATCTTTCGCTGCTCGGCAGGGGCTTCTTGATGCCGGACCTGACGAAGGCATTGGAGGGCACCGGTCATGTGGCGGTGAAGGATGGGAAGATCGAAGGGGTGAATCTTCTTCAAGAAGTGGCCTCAGCCCTCAAGGTGGCCGGCATTTCCCTTGGCGACGCGAAGGCCACGGCCTTTTCGACGATCGAGACCGATCTCGCCATCAATCAAGGGGTGATCAACGTGCAACGGCTCTTAATGGATAGCCATGATTTCCAGGCGACCGGCGGCGGTACCATCGGATTCGGATTCGATCAAAGACTGAACCTGATCGTAAATCTCAACCTGTCGCAGGATGTGAGCCAAAAGATTGCCGCTGCATCGCCGGTCGTGAAAATTGCCGTGAAAGACGGCCGATTGAGCCTGCCGCTCACGATCACAGGAACAGCGCAAGCCCCATCGTACGGAGTGGATGTGAAGGGCCTTACCGGCAAAGTGCAAGAGCAGGTCAAGAAGAAGGTCGAAGAAGCCGTGGGTGGACTCCTCAAGGGCACGACCAAGCCGGAGGACCTCGAGAAACAAGGGAAAGAGCTGCTCAAAGGATTGTTCGGTCGATAGGGGATGGCGCAGCCGATCGCGGAGTCAGTTCTCATCAGGAGACGGTTCCTATGAACGTCGTGGACACGCTCACGCAATATGCCGTGCAGTACGGGCTGCAAGCGGCGGTCGCTCTGGGTATTTTGGTGGCCGGGATGATGGCATCCCGGGGGGCCGGGAATTTCGCCCAACAGGCGCTCGAAAAGCAGACGCTTGAGCCACCGGTCCGGTTGCTCCTGGTCCGCATCGTCAAAATCGTGGTGATGCTCTTCACCGCGATGATCGCGCTTCAGACGCTGGGTGTTCCCATTGCTCCGCTCATTGCAGGAGTCGGCGTCGCAGGCGTAGGCATCGGACTCGCCTTGCAGGGTGTCTTAAGCAATGTCATGGCCGGCCTATCGATCATCTTCAGCAAACCCTACAAGGTCGGCGAACATATCTCGCTCCTCGGCGTGCACGGGGACGTCGTGGTTATCGATATCTTTACGACGACGCTGATGCATGCGGATCGGTCCCGCGTCATCATTCCCAATCGCAAAATCGTCGGAGAGATTCTGCATAACTTCGGCACCATCCGCCAGATGCGTTTGACCATTCCCGTATCACCGAATGCGGATCTCGATGACGCCCTTGCGCAAGTCCGGGACGTTCTCGATCGGCATCCATCGGTCATGAAAGAGCCCGTTCCTTCAATCGGAGTGGCCTCACTTGGAGAGTCGTCCTTGGCGGTGGCTCTTGCAATACAGCCGTGGACGGCTGTGGCGGATTACAGCGCGACTCAGGGAGAATTGAACAAATTAATTCTTCAACGATTTCAAGAGCGAGGGATCGAGCTGCCCTCGGCGAGTCTTACCGTCCGCATGGTGAACGATCGCTAGCCGTCGTATTCGTCTATGTCGTCTCTCCCAACTTGTACCTAGCCGTACATGGCACGGCCGTATTGCACCGTTACTCCAAACACAGCCTAGGTTCCAATACTACTTGCCGAAGGAGAACACATGAGACGATTTGTGCTGTCGGTCGCGCTCCTTGGTCTGATCATGACGAACCAGACCTTTGCCGAGGAGGGATCGCCTGCGACACTCTCGACACCGGTTCGTGATGTGGTGACCTTGAAAGACGGCAGTGTGATTTATGGCGAAGTGATAGAGATGACCGGCGGCCTCCTTCATCTTAAAAACTCCATGGTGAGCGACATTATCAAGATCAAGTGGGAAGAGATCAGTAAACTGAC
Source organism: Nitrospira sp. SG-bin1 (assembly GCA_002083365.1). NCBI lineage: Bacteria > Pseudomonadati > Nitrospirota > Nitrospiria > Nitrospirales > Nitrospiraceae > Nitrospira > Nitrospira sp. SG-bin1. Next base: position 107,661 of record LVWS01000031.1, read on the forward strand.
CGTTTCGCATCCCATTCCCTTTCATTTGAAGGACGGCTCCGTTCTGATGGGGACGGTGGAAGAGAGCGATCCGGACATGATCAAGCTGAAGGCCGGTCCGACCGGAAGCATCATGACCGTGCCGATGAACGTGGTCACGCAAGTAAACCCCGTCGTCCAACCTCCGGTCGTGTATACAGGCAGTATCAATGCGGGGTATTCGCAGACAGCGGGAAACGCGTCTCTCAAAAACGTCAGTGTGATCGGAGACTTTGTGGCACGCAGTGAGCAGTTGCGGCTGAGCATGCTGGGCCGCTACGTCTATGGAGACAATAACGGCTCTCTCATCACTCGGAATGCCCGAGGAACCATCAAGTTGGACTTCTTCATGACGAAACGGCTGTTCTGGTTCGCATCGTCCTACTTCGAGAACGATTTTTTCCAAGACCTGAAACTGCGTACGGCAATCTCGAGCGGGCCCGGCTACCAATGGATCGAGCGGGGAGATCACGGCGGAATCTTCAAGGACATGACGCTCTATGTCGAAGCCGGGCCTGCCTATTTCAACGAAGATTTTCGTGTTGCGGCGGACAGATCGAGTTTCCGCGGACGCGTATCGACCAAATGGAACTGGCCGCTGTTCGACGATCGGCTCACGATCTATCATTACCACGAAATCTTCCCGTCCTTGCAAAACTTCTCGGACTTTTTCTTCACGATGGATAACGGGATTCGGCTCAAAATCTTCGAGGGGCTGGCGAGCGGATTCCAAGTGACGACGCGCTACCTCAATCAACCGCCGCCGGGCGTCGTCAATACCGACAATCTGTACTTGCTGACGCTGGGCTATGCGTTTGATACCACCCGCAAGCGATAGCTTGTGGTATCGGACTGAGCCGCGTTCTCAGAGGAGGGGGACTATGCTGAAAGAATTCAAAGAGTTCGCCATGAAGGGGAATGTCCTCGACATGGCGATCGGCGTCATTATCGGCGGGGCGTTCGGCAAAATCGTGTCGTCACTCGTCAGTGACGTGCTGATGCCGCCGCTCGGATTGCTGATGGGTAAAGTGGATTTTTCCAGCCTGTTCATCGATCTGTCCAAGACTTCACCGCCGTCGCTCGCCGCGGCGAAAGCCGCGGGGGCTCCGACGCTCAACTATGGAGTCTTCTTGCAAAGCGTGTTCGATTTTATCATCATCGCATTCGTGATTTTTATGCTGGTGAAGCAAGTCAATCGATTCAAGAAGGAAGCTCCTCCACCGGCGCCGCCGGCGCCGCCGGAACCAACCAACGAGGAGAAATTGTTGAGGGAGATCCGCGATCTACTCAAGAATCGTCAATAAGATCGGCATCACAACCAGACCGGAGCGTTGCGGGGCGATGCCGCGCAACTGAGAGGGAAGGGGATATCATGCGAACGCTCAAAACCACTATGGCCCTGATGGGGCTGGTTGCCCTAGTAGGGTGTTCTTCGTCCGCCAAGCACCCTGGTTCATATATCAAGCAGCCGGAAGTGTGCATCGACAAGAAATGGTACGGCTATCACCTGGGAAGCGGGTGCCCTTCAACCGCGAAGGCAGTGGCATCCGACCCAACGGCTGACCGCCTTGCAGCGCTGGAACGAGAGCGGCAACGGCTGGCGGAGGAATTAGAAGCGGCGCGGAGGCAAAACGGAGCATTGAGCGACCGTGTGAGCGAGTTGGAGCGACAGCTGGCCGATCGCGATCGTGAGATTGCCGCACTTCGTTCCGGAGCCGGTGATACGGCAGCCCTTTCGAGTCAGCTTTCGGCGGCACAAAACACCCTCAGTGAGTCACAAGGAGACAAGGATCGGCTCGCCGCTGAGCTGGCCGCCGCAAGGCAACACATCGAGGACCATGACCGGCTGGCGGCGGAATCGGAGGCGCAACTCGCGGCGGCCAGGCAACGGATCGCGGATCTGGAAGGACAGCTGGATCAGAACAAGGGTAGCTTGGCAAAGGCCGAACGGGACCTCCTCAAGGCACTACGGCCTGAAATCTCGAAAGGAACGGTGTCGGTCAATCAAGCCGGCGATGCGCTCACGATCAATCTGGCGTCGAGTCTCTTGTTTGACTCGGGGCAAGACCAGTTAAAGGCAGGCGGATCGGATGCCTTGAAGCGAGTAGGCGGTGTTCTCAAAGACTTCACCGAAAAACAGGTGCATGTCGCCGGGTATACCGACAATGTCGCGATCAAAGGGGCGTTGAAAAAGAAGTTCCCGTCCAATAAAGAACTCTCGGATGCGCGGGCCGAGAGCGCGGCGCAGGCGTTGCGGGACGGGGGAGTGAGCGGCAATTTGTCGGCTGCCGGTCATGGGGAGACGAACCCTGTCGCGAGCAACAACACGGCGGAAGGGCGAGCTAAGAATCGCCGCGTGGAAGTCATCGTCCGGTAGCAGCAAGAAACGTATCCCTTGTCCTGAAAATCGAAGGGGGCTCTTCTCCGAACGAGAAGAGCCCCTTCGCATCAGACCCGCACCGGTGCACCTCATAATCCAAGTTCAGTGAGTGAGGGATGGGTGCGCGGGCGCCTGCCTAGCGGCCAGTGGTACTTCCGCTCAGATTCTTCGATGGGAAGATCGTTGATGCTGGCGATGCGCCGACGCATGAGGCCATTGTCGTCGAATTCCCAATTCTCGTTCCCGTATGACCGAAACCAGTTGGCCGAGTCATCGTGCCACTCATACGCAAATCGAACGGCGATGCGGTTACCGTGGAACGCCCACAGTTCTTTGATGAGGCGATAGTCCAGCTCCTTGTTCCACTTGCGCGTTAAGAACTGAACAATGGCCTCCCGACCGGTCAGAAATTCTGAACGATTTCTCCAGACACTGTCATGCCTGTAGGCCAACGATACTTTTTCGGGGTCGCGCGTATTCCAAGCATCCTCTGCCATGCGTACTTTCTGGGTCGCGGACTCGGCATCGAATGGAGGAAATGGACGCCTAGGCTGTTCGAGACCGTTCATGATGTTGACCTCCGTACGTTGGTCCTTCCCCCATGCCGGCAGACCGGCAAGGGGGCATTTGTAGCGCTGTCACCCTTGGCCGCCAGACTGAAGATTGCGGCCAAGGAACTCGCGAATCAGCTTCGCGATCTCGTGGCCGTGCGTCTCCAAGGCAAAGTGGCCGGTATCGAAGAGATGTACCTGTGTATTTGGAATGTCGCGCTGGTAGGGCGAGGCACCAGCCGCGACAAAAATGGCGTCATTCTTACCCCATAGGACCAGCGTCGCCGGCTTGTGTTCACGGAAATAGGCCTGCCACTGGGGATACAGCGGGATATTCGTGCGATAGTCGTAGAACAGGTCGAGCTGGATCTCCGAGTTGCCGGGACGGTCGAGCAGCGCTTGATCCATCGTCCAGGTGTCGGGACTGACTAGTGAGGCATCCTTCACGCCGTTCGTGTACTGCCACTTCGTGGCCGCCAGTGAGGTCAGCCATCGGATCGCTTCACGCTCGGTTGATCCCCCTGTGCCCCAATAGGCCCTGATGGGGTCCCAGAACTTTTCGAGTCCTTCGTCGTAAGCATTGCCGTTCTGCACGATAAGCGCGAGCACGCGTTCCGGATTTTTCGCCGCCAGCCGGAAGCCAACCGGCGCCCCATAATCCATCACATACAAGGCATAACGATTCACGCCAAGTTGATGGATCAGCTTGTCCACCACCTGCGCGTAGTTCTCGAAGGTGTAGGCGAACTTTGATCGGTCGGGAGTTCCGCTCTGGCCGAAACCAGGGTAGTCGGGCGCGATGACACGATACTTGTCGGCCAATTGAGGGATGAGATTCCGGAACATGTGCGACGATGTCGGGAAGCCGTGAAGCAGCAACAGAACGGGAGCGTCTTTCGGCCCAGCCTCTCGATAGAACATGTCCACGCCATCAACCTTGACGGCCTGGTACGTCACGCGGGTCGGACTTGCTTTGTCAGTCGTCTGCGCCGATACAGCGACCTCCGTTGTCAGCAGCATCAGACTCAACAACACAAACGGCATGATTCGTCGGCGCAGAGTCGTCTGCGGATAAGGATGTAACCGCCCTTCGATATTCATGATGTTCTCCTCCCTGTAATCGATCATTGTTGCTGCCGATGTAAAAATCATTGTGAGAGCGAATGGCCGCGGCCATCCGCTCCCGCGCGACATCACCGGTGATCAGCTATGGTAGTAACGCTCCTTGACGATCTTGCCGCCCTCCCAGTCAGTCTTGACGGCTTGTTCGAGGCTGATGGTTTCCCCATTCTTCAATTTCAAGGTCAGCACTGCATCATAGAAACTGGTGTTTCCCGCAACGGCCACGGCACCGATGGCATAGCTGACAAATGCCGCCACTCCAATCGTCTCTCTGAACTTGTTCAGTCTTTCGATGGAGGCTTGTTTGCCCACGATGGGGGGCTGATTGCCTTCCTGTGTAACGACCGAATCCGCAAAGTAGATCTTCTGACCTTCGGTCATTTGACCCTGCTTCAAAATGCCCAACATTTCTTGCAATGTTTCGCTCACCTGCTTGCTCATGATGATTTCTCCCTCTATGCCTTGCGGCGTGAAATAATGCTGTGACTCATTGGCGGAAGCCCTCACGATTTCTTCCTAGATAGTTGGGTCTCGAGTTCGGCAATTCTGGCCTTCAATGGGCCAACCAGTTCCTCTACCTCTTCGAGCGAGTACCGTGGTGTGATGTACTTCGGGCAGTTCCAGTCGAAGGACACCACGTCGATGAAGACAATTCGCTCGACTCGTGCTTTCATGTTGGGATTTGCGAGTTGTGCCGCAAGGTCTGGATGCGAACGAGCATCCTCGACTCTGGCATGGCCCAGGATTTTCAGTCTGACCCGATTCGGGTAGTCCATCAAAAACAGGGACACACGATCGTCTATGGACAGATTGCCTGTGCTCAAGAGTTGCCGGTTCCCTTGATAGTCCGCAAACACCAAGGTCGAGGGATTGAGCAAGCGCAGAAATCCCTTGGGCCCTCCGCGATGCTGAACATAGGGTCAGCCGGTTTCGCCCACGGTTCCCATGTAGAAGCTCTCTCTGGCGACTATAAACTCTGCCTCCCCATCACCCAGGAGATCACGTTCAGGAGCATCCGTGATGTTTGCCGCATGCCCATAGTATTGTTGCTGCGCGCGACGTACCGACTCGGTCATCATCGTTTCGAGATATTTCATCGCCATCGGCTTGTCCTCCGTCGAATCGGCCTG